>NZ_JBIVGT010000024.1:0-6775 GCF_044748825.1 Pseudomonas sp. NPDC089741
CACAATCGCGGCCTTATGACCGTAGAAGTGCGGTAGTGTTCCGACAATCTAACACACGGACGCCGTCCGTTCTGTTTTCCACAGGAGAATCCCGATGGCGCTAGAACGCTCCGACGTGGAAAAAATCGCTCATTTGGCCTGCCTTGGCCTCAATGATGCCGATCTTCCACACATTACTTCCGCTCTCAACAGCATTCTCGGTCTGGTCGACGAAATGCAGGCTGTTAATACCGACGGAATCGAGCCTCTGGCCCACCCGCTGGAAGCCAGTCAGCGCCTGCGCGCCGACGTCGTGACCGAGAGCAATCACCGCGAGGCCTACCAGTCCATCGCACCAGCGGTCGAAAACGGCCTGTATCTGGTTCCGAAAGTCATCGACTAAAGGGAAAGAGCCTGCAATGCATCAAATGACTCTGGCCGAGATCGCCCGCGGTCTCGCCGATAAAAAGTTTTCCTCCGAAGAGCTGACCAAAGTCCTGCTGGCGCGCATTACCCAGCTCGATCCGCAGCTCAACAGTTTCATCAGCCTCACCGAAGCGCTGGCCCTCGAGCAGGCGAAAGCCGCCGATGCACGCCGCGCCAACGGTGAGAGCGGCGCCCTGCTCGGCGCGCCGATCGCTCACAAAGACCTGTTCTGCACCCAGGGCATCCGCACCAGCTGCGGCTCGAAGATGCTCGACAACTTCAAGGCGCCGTACGACGCCACCGTGGTCGCGAAACTGGCCGCTGCCGGCGCTGTGACCCTGGGCAAGACCAACATGGACGAGTTCGCCATGGGTTCGGCCAACGAGTCGAGCTGGTACGGCGCGGTGAAAAACCCGTGGAACCTGGAACACGTACCGGGCGGTTCGTCCGGCGGTTCGGCGGCGGCGGTTGCCGCGCGTCTGTTGCCAGCAGCGACTGCCACCGATACCGGCGGCTCGATCCGTCAGCCAGCAGCGTTCACCAACCTCACCGGTCTGAAACCGACGTACGGTCGTGTTTCGCGCTGGGGCATGATCGCTTACGCCTCCAGCCTCGATCAGGGTGGCCCGTTGGCGCGCACAGCCGAAGACTGCGCGATTTTGTTGCAAGGTATGGCCGGCTTCGATCAGAACGACTCCACCAGCATCGATGAGCCGGTTCCGGATTACTCCGCCAGCCTCGGCGATTCGCTGCAAGGCCTGCGTATTGGCGTGCCGAAGGAATACTTCAGCGCCGGTCTCGACCCGCGTATTGCCGAGCTGATCCAGAGCAGCATTAAAGAGCTGCAGAAGCTCGGTGCCGTGATCAAGGAAATCAGCCTGCCGAACATGCAGCACGCGATCCCTGCGTACTACGTGATCGCCCCGGCAGAAGCGTCTTCGAACCTGTCGCGTTTCGACGGCGTACGTTTCGGCCACCGTTGCGAGCAACCGAAAGACCTGATCGACCTGTACAAGCGCTCACGTGGCGAAGGCTTCGGCCCGGAAGTGCAGCGCCGGATCATGGTCGGTGCCTACGCGCTGTCCGCCGGTTACTACGACGCCTACTACCTGAAAGCGCAGAAGATCCGTCGTCTGGTGAAGAACGACTTCATGGCGGCCTTTAATGAAGTCGACATCATCCTCGGCCCAACCACGCCGAACCCGGCCTGGAAGCTTGGCGCCAAGAACAGCGACCCGGTCGCTGCCTATCTGGAAGACGTCTACACCATCACCGCCAACCTCGCGGGCCTGCCGGGCCTGTCGATGCCGGCCGGTTTTGTCGACGGTCTGCCGGTTGGCGTGCAGTTGCTCGCGCCGTATTTCCAGGAAGGTCGCCTGTTGAACGTTGCCCACCAGTATCAGTTACACACTGACTGGCACACCCGCACCCCGCAGGGGTTTTGAAACTGCTGCGCTCGGTAATGCTGCGTTGAAAACTGGCTCGTAATGCTCATTGACTAAAGTCAACTCCGCTTACTCGCCAGTTTTCGCCTTGCCTTACCTTCGCTCGCGACGTTTCAAAATCCCCAGCAAAAGGCTAGGAGACACACATGCAATGGGAAGTCGTGATCGGGCTGGAGATTCATACTCAGCTCACTACCCGGTCGAAAATCTTTTCCGGTAGTTCCACCACGTTCGGCTCCGAGCCGAACACCCAGGCCAGCCTGATCGACCTGGGCATGCCCGGTGTATTGCCGGTGCTGAACCAGGAAGCCGTGCGTATGGCGGTGATGTTCGGTCTGGCGATTGACGCCGAGATCGGTCAGCACAACGTGTTCGCGCGTAAAAACTACTTCTACCCGGATCTGCCGAAGGGCTATCAGATCAGCCAGATGGAATTGCCGATTGTTGGCAAAGGCCACGTGGACATCGCCCTCGAAGATGGCACGGTCAAACGCGTCGGCATCACCCGCGCGCACCTGGAAGAAGATGCCGGCAAGAGCCTGCACGAAGAATTCAACGGTGCCACCGGCATCGACCTGAACCGTGCCGGCACGCCGCTGCTGGAAATCGTTTCCGAGCCGGACATGCGCAGTGCCAAGGAAGCCGTGGCTTACGTCAAGGCAGTCCACGCGCTGGTGCGTTACCTGGGCATCTGCGACGGCAACATGGCCGAAGGCTCGCTGCGTTGCGACTGCAACGTGTCGATCCGTCCGAAAGGCCAGGTTGAATTCGGCACGCGTTGCGAGATCAAGAACGTCAATTCGTTCCGTTTCATCGAGAAGGCGATCAACTCCGAGATCCAGCGTCAGATCGAGCTGATCGAAGACGGCGGCAAAGTGATCCAGCAGACCCGTCTGTACGATCCGAACAAGGACGAGACCCGTCCGATGCGTTCGAAAGAGGAAGCCAACGACTACCGTTACTTCCCTGATCCGGACCTGCTGCCGGTGATCATCGAAGAGTCGTTCCTCGGTGAGGTCCGCGCCACCCTGCCGGAACTTCCTCCGCAAAAACGCGAGCGTTTCCAGGAGCAATTCGGTCTGTCGGTCTATGACGCCAGCGTCCTGGCCACCAGCCGCGAACAAGCCGATTACTTCGAGAAAGTCGCGGCCATCGGCGGCGACGCCAAACTGGCGGCGAACTGGGTGATGGTCGAGTTGGGCAGCCTGCTCAACAAACAAGGCCTGGACATCGACGAGTCGCCGGTTTCGGCGGAACTGTTGGGCGGCATGCTGCAACGCATCAAGGACAACACCATCTCCGGCAAGATCGCCAAGGTGGTGTTCGAAGCGATGGCCAACGGTGAAGGCAGCGCAGACGAGATCATCGAAAAGCGTGGCCTGAAGCAGGTGACCGACAGCGGCGCGATCTCGGCCGTGCTCGACGAAATGCTCGCGGCCAACGCCGAGCAGGTTGAACAGTACCGTGCGGCTGATGAAGCCAAACGCGGCAAGATGTTCGGCTTCTTTGTTGGCCAGGCGATGAAAGCGTCGAAAGGCAAGGCCAACCCGCAGCAAGTGAACGAACTGCTGAAAAGCAAGCTCGAAGGCTGATGCAAATGGAGCCAGACTCAAAGCCTGGCTCCATCTCCTGTGGGAGTGATCTGTGGCGAGGGGATTTATCCCCGTTGGGCTGCGAAGCGGCCCCAAATGCCGAGCTTGATTTACACCAGATAAACCGAGCTCTCAGATTTTGGGACTGCTGCGCAGTCCAACGGGGATAAATCCCCTCGCCACAAAAGCTCACCCTGCACTAGTTTCGGGAAACCTTTGAATGAAGCGTTTGTTCATCAGCTGCGCCCTGCTCTCCTTGCTGGCCGGTTGCGCCAGCACCGACATCATCGACCCGCACGGTTACGACCAGACCGGCGTCGCCTCCTATTACGGTGCCAAGCACCACGGTAAACGCACCGCCAGTGGCGAAGCGTTCAACCAGAATTCCCTGACCGCCGCCCACCGCCAGCTACCCTTTGGCACGCGGGTGAAGATCACCAACCTGAAAAACGATGAATCCGTCGTGGTTCGCATCAACGACCGCGGCCCGCACACCCGTGGCCGTCTGATCGATGTGTCACGCGCGGCCGCCGAACAGCTCGGCATGCTGCGCAGCGGCACCGCGCGCGTGCGCGTGCAGGCCCTCGACGACTGATGGAGCGCTGACTATTTTCGGACTGACCGATTTGCCGCTGATCAGCGTGATCGAACTGCTTGCCGGCCTGTGCCTGCTGATCTTCGGCGCCGAGCTGATGGTGCGCGCGGCGGTGCGTCTGGCCGAGCGCCTGCACGTGCGCCCGTTGATCATCGGCCTGACCATCGTCGCCCTCGGCAGCAGCGCACCGCAGATGGCGGTCAGTGTGCAGGCGGCGCTGGCGCACAACCCCGACATTGCGGTCAGCAGTGTGGTCGGCAGCAGCATCTTCAACATCCTCGTCACCCTCGGCCTGTCGGCGCTGATCATTCCGCTGCGCGTCTCCCGGCAACTGGTGCGCCTCGATATTCCGCTGATGATCGGCGCCAGCCTGCTGGTGTTCGTGCTCGCCTGGAATGAAGAGATCGGCCGCTTCGACGGCATTCTGCTGCTGACCGCCCTGGCGCTATACCTGGGCTTGCTGTTGCGCCAGTCACGCCACTCGACGCGACCACATTCTGAACAGACAGACACCGCGCCGGCCTCCTGGATCGGCAGTTCGTTGATGATCATCGCCGGCCTCGCCATGCTGGTGTTCGCCGGGCACCTGCTGCTGGGCGCCGCCGTGGTGGTGGCGACGGACCTCGGCTTCTCGGAGCGGGTGATCGGCCTGACCGTGGTCGCCGTTGGCACCTCGCTACCGGAACTGGCAACCTCGCTGATCGCGGCATTGCGCGGACAACGCGACATCGCCGTGGGCAACGTCATCGGCGCCAACCTGTTCAACTTGCTCGGCGTACTCGGCCTGACCGCGTTGATCGCGCCGACGCCACTGTCGGTATCGCCGAACGCACTGGATTTCGACCTGCCGGTGATGCTCGGCGTCGCCGCGTTGTGCCTGCCGGTGTTCTATTCCGGCTACCGCGTGACCCGCGCCGAGGGGTTGTTGTTGCTGGGTTTGTATCTGGCTTACGGGTTGCACGTGGTGTCGTTCACCACCGGCATGCCGCTGGCCGGCAAACTTGAGCGCTTGATGCTGTTTTATGTCCTGCCGGCGCTGTTGATGTTTCTGCTGTTCACGTCGATCCGCGCCTGGCGCCACCAACACCACAAGAGTGATAAACCATGACCGAATCGAAGAAGTCCGGGGTTGAAGTTCGCCGCCAGGTAATGGGCGATGCGTTTGTTGATCGAGCGTTGGATAACGCCACCGAGTTCACCCAGCCGCTGCAGGATTTCGTCAATGAACACGCGTGGGGCGGCGTGTGGAATCGTGAAGGTTTGCCGCTGAAGACGCGCAGCTTGATCACCCTCGCCGCGCTGACGGCGTTGAAGTGCCCGCAGGAGTTGAAAGGCCATGTGCGTGGTGCGCTGAACAACGGTTGCACGGTGGATGAGATTCGCGAGGCGCTGCTGCATTGCGCGGTGTATGCCGGCGTGCCGGCGGCGATTGACGCATTTCGCGCGGCGCAGGAAGTGATCGATACCTACGAGAAGAGCTGAAAGATCGCAGCCTTCGGCAGCTCCTACAGGAGTACACATTCCCATGTAGGAGCTGCCGCAGGCTGCGATCTTTTGATCTGCTTTAAATCCACCCGCCCCACTGCAAAACGAAGATCCCGACATTGGTGGTAATCGCCGCCATCAACGTGGTCAGCACAATAATCGCCGCCGCCAGCTCATGATTGCCCTGCGCCGCCCGCGCCATGACGAAACTTGCCGCCGCCGTCGGGCTACCGAAGTACAAAAACAGAATCCCCAACTCCGCCCCGCGAAAGCCCCACAGCCAAGCCCCCAACGTCGCCAGCACCGGCAAACCGATCATCTTCACCAGGCTTGAACTCAGCGCCATGTTGCCGCTCTTGCGCAGCGCTGCCAGCGACAGGGTGCCGCCGATGCAGATCAGCGCCAGCGGTAACGTGGTCTGCGCCAGATACTGGCCGGAAGTCTCCAGCCAGCCCGGCAAACCGATCTTGAAATAAGCAAACGGCGCCGCCGCGATCACGCTGATGATCAGCGGATTGCTGAACACGCTTTTGCAGATGCTCCACGGATCGGACTTGATCACCGGGCTGTACACCGCCAACACGATGGTCGACAGCGTGTTGTAGAACAGGATCACCAGCGCCGCGAGAATCGCGCCGAGGGAAATCCCGTAATCGCCGTACATGCTCGCCGCCAGTGCCAGACCGATCACGCCGTTGTTACCGCGAAATGCGCCTTGGGTGTAGATACCGCGATCTTCGCGCGGGCATTTGAAAATCGCCCAGCCCCAGGCCAGGGCAAAGCTCACCAGCGTGGCGATGGAGAAGTAGATCAGCAGGGACGGTTGCAACGCGGCGTGCAGATCGGCATGCAGAATGCCGAGGAACAGCAGCGCCGGCATGGTCACGTTGAACACCAGCGAGGAGGCGGTGTGAATGAAGTTGTCGTTGATCCAGTCGATGCGCTTGAGCAGCACACCGAGAAACAACATGGCAAATACCGGCGCGGTGATGTTCAGGGTTTCGAGGAAGATTGCCAGCATGCCGGGGGAGCCTTGGATGAGCGTCGTTGGATGCCAATGATAAAGCAAAAGCCCCTCACCCTAGCCCTCTCCCCGAGGGAGAGGGGACCGATCGGGGGATATTGCATTAATCCATCGACCTGAAATGACATCGCTGAATCCATAATCAACTCGGTATTTCAAGTCGATGTACAGCGCCAGACACCTCGATCAGCCCCTCACCCTAATCCTCTCCTCGAGGGAGAGGGGACCG
>NZ_JBIVGT010000024.1:6871-77463 GCF_044748825.1 Pseudomonas sp. NPDC089741
CCTCTCCCTGAGGGAGAGGGGACCGATCGGGGGATATTGCAGAAATCCATCGACCTGAAATGACTTCGTTGAATCCATAATCAACTCGGTATTTCAGGTCGATGTATAGCGCCAGACACCTCGATCAGCCCCTCACCCTAGCCCTCTCCCCGAGGGAGAGGGGACCGATCGGGGGATATTGCAGAAATCCATCGACCTGAAATGACATCGCTGAATCCATAATCAACTCGGTATTTCAAGTCGATGTATAGCGCCAGACAACTCGATCAGCCCCTCACCCTAATCCTCTCCCCGAGGGAGAGGGGACCGATCGGGGGATATTGCAGAAATCCACCGACCTGAAATGACATCGCTGAATCCATAATCAACTCGGTATTTCAAGTCGATGTACAGCGCCAGACAACTCGATCAGCCCCTCACCCTAGCCCTCTCCCCGAGGGAGAGGGGACCGATCGGGGGATATTGCAGAAATCCATCGACCTGAAATGACTTCGTTGAATCCATAATCAACTCGGTATTTCAAGTCGATGTACAGCGCCAGACACCTCGATCAGCCCCTCACCCTAATCCTCTCCTCGAGGGAGAGGGGACCGATCGGGGGATATTGCATTAATCCACCGACCTGAAATGACATCGTTGAATCCATAATCAACTCGGTATTTCAGGTCGATGTACAGCGCCAGACAACTCGATCAGCCCCTCACCCTAGCCCTCTCCCTGAGGGAGAGGGGACCGATCGGGGGATATTGCAGAAATCCATCGACCTGAAATGACTTCGTTGAATCCATAATCAACTCGGTATTTCAAGTCGATGTATAGCGCCAGACAACTCGATCAGCCCCTCACCCTAACCCTCTCCCCGAGGGAGAGGGGACCGATCGGGGGATATTGCAGAAATCCATCGACCTGAAATGACATCGCTGAATCCATAATCAACTCGGTATTTCAAGTCGATGTATAGCGCCAGACAACTCGGTAGGCCCCTCACCCTAATCCTCTCCCCCGAGGGAGAGGGGTCGATCGGGGGATATTGCAGAAATCCATCGACCTGAAATGACATCGTTGAATCCATAATCAACTCGGTATTTCAAGTCGATGTATAGCGCCAGACAACTCGGTCAGCCCCCTCTCCCTCCGGGAGAGGGCTGGGGTGAGGGCAGCTTTTGCCCTACCCAAAAACCGTCAGGTAATCGGCGCCGGGTTGAACAGCGTAATGTCGTTATGCAGCTTGTGCTTCTCCGCCCACGTCTGCTGCTTGCCGCTCGCCACATCCAGATAGTAGTGAAACAACTCCCAACCCAACTCCTCGATGGTCGCGCGCCCGGTGGCAATCCGCCCGGCGTCGATGTCGATCAGATCTGGCCAGCGCTGCGCCAATTCCGTACGCGTCGAGACTTTCACCACCGGCGCCATCGCCAACCCATACGGCGTGCCACGCCCGGTGGTGAACACATGCAGGTTCATCCCCGCCGCCAACTGCAACGTGCCGCAGACAAAATCACTCGCTGGCGTCGCGCAGAAAATCAAACCCTTCTGCTTGAAGCGCTCGCCCGGACCGAGCACGCCATTGATCGCGCTGCTGCCGGATTTGACGATCGACCCCAGCGACTTCTCAACGATGTTCGACAGCCCGCCCTTCTTGTTCCCCGGCGTGGTATTCGCACTGCGATCCGCCTCACCCTTGGCCAGGTAACGGTCGTACCAGTCCATCTCGCGCACCAGTTCCTCGGCGACGGTCTTGGTCTCGGCGCGCGAAGTCAGCAGGTAAATCGCATCGCGCACTTCGGTGACTTCGGAAAACATCACAGTGGCCCCCGCGCGCAACAACAAGTCCGAGGCATAGCCCAGCGCCGGGTTGGCGGTGATCCCGGAAAACGCATCGCTACCGCCGCATTGCATGCCAAGAATCAACTCGGACGCCGGCACGGTTTCGCGGCGGCGCTGGTCGAGTTTCTTCAGGCGCACTTCAGCCAGTTGCATGATCTGTTCGATCATCTCGGTGAAACCGTGACTGGAATCCTGCAAGCGATACAGCCATGGATCGCTGAGATCCACCGACGCGTCGTCCTCGTGCATCACCTGCCCGGCCTGCAATTTCTCGCAGCCAAGGCTGATCACCAACGCTTCGCCACCGAGGTTCGGGTTGCGCGCCAGATTGCGCACGGTACGAATCGGAATGTAGGCGTCGGTGGCGGTGATCGCCACACCGCAGCCGTAACTGTGGGTCAGCGCCACCACGTCATCGACGTGCGGGTATTTCGGCAGCAGCTCGTCCTTGATGCGTTTCACCGCATGATCGAGCACGCCGGTGACGCACTGCACGGTGGTGGTGATGCCGAGAATATTGCGCGTGCCGACGGTACCGTCAGCGTTGCGATAACCCTCGAAGGTGAAACCTTCCAGCGGTGCCTGCGCGGCCGGCACCTCGGTCGACAGCGGCAGGCTGTCCAGCGGCGGCGCGGTCGGCATGCGCAGTTGATCTTCCTTGACCCAACTGCCACGGCGAATCGACTGCAACGCGTAGCCAATCACCTGACCGTAACGAATCACCTGGCCGCCCTCGGGAATGTCTTCGAGGGTGACCTTGTGGCTCTGCGGGACGAAATCCAGCGTCACCAGGCCATCGGCGAATTCAGTGCCGGCCGGCACGCCCTGATCGTTGACCACTACCACTACGTTGTCCCGCTCGTGCAGGCGGATGTAGCGCGGCGAGTCGGAATGTTCAATCAACTGCATGACGCCGCTCCTCAGGAATGCGCTTGAGACAATTTACCGGTGGCTTCAGTACCGCCGTTGGTTGGCGGCTCTTTGAGGACCACACGTTTGATCGGGCCGACGATGACCAGATAGCTGAACACCGCGACCAGTGCGTTGGCACCGACGAACACCAGCGCCCATTTGAACGAACCGGTGGAGCTGATGATGTAGCCAATCACGATCGGCGTGGTAATCGAAGCGATGTTGCCGAAGGTGTTGAACAGGCCACCGCTCAGACCGGCGATCTGTTTTGGCGAGGTGTCGGAAACCACCGCCCAACCCAGTGCGCCAACGCCTTTGCCGAAGAACGCCAACGCCATGAAGCCAACCACCATCCACTCCACATCGACATAGTTGCAGGCAACGATGCTGCTCGACACCAGCAGGCCAGCGATGATCGGTGCTTTGCGGGCGAAGGTCAGCGAGTGGCCTTTGCGCAACAGGTAATCGGAAATCACCCCGCCGAGCACGCCGCCAATGAAGCCGCAGATTGCCGGCAACGAGGCAATGAAACCGGCCTTGAGAATGGTCATGCCACGCTCTTGCACCAGATACACCGGGAACCAGGTCAGGAAGAAATAGGTGATGCCGTTGATGCAGTATTGACCCAGATAAACACCGAGCATCATGCGGTTGGTCAGCAACTGACGGATGTAATCCCATTTCGGGCCGTCGGTTTTTTTGCCTTGCTTGACGTCCATGTCGACCATGCCGCCGTTGTCGGCGATGAACTGCACTTCCGCTTCGTTGGCCAGCGGGTGTTGGCGCGGGCTGTGGATAACCTTCAGCCAGATGCCCGAGAAGACGATGCCGAACACGCCCATGACAATGAACACATGTTCCCAGCCGAAGGAGTAAACGATCCAGCCCATCAGCGGCGCGAACAGCACAGTGGCAAAATATTGCGCCGAGTTGAAGATTGCAGAAGCGGTACCGCGTTCAGCGGTCGGGAACCATGCGGCAACGATGCGCGCATTGCCGGGGAACGAAGGCGCTTCAGCCAGACCGACCAGAAAGCGCAGCATGAACAGCGCAACAATCGCTGTGGACATGCCGAACTCACCGACAAAGCCTTGCAGCACGGTGAACAGCGACCAGGTGAAAATGCTCAGGGCATAGACTTTTTTCGAGCCGAAGCGATCGAGCAACCAGCCACCAGGAATTTGCCCGGCGACGTAGGCCCAACCGAACGCGGAGAAAATGTAGCCGAGGGTGACTGCGTCGATGCCCAGATCTTTTTGCAGGCTGGAGCCGGCAATGGCGATCGTGGCGCGGTCGGCGTAGTTGATCGTGGTCACCAGAAACAGCATGAGCAGGATCAAATAGCGGACGTGAGTCGGCTTGGACGATTGCATGTAGATGTACTCCCACTGATTATTTTTATGCGCGGGTGAATCTTCTTTGGTCCCCGGTTTTCCGGGTGTCCCTGGGTATCCGTACTTTGGGTTCCCTGTAGGAGCTGCCGAAGGCTGCGATCTTTTGATCTTGACCTTGAAAACAGGATCAAAAGATCGCAGCCTGCGGCAGCTCCTACAGGGATTGCGGTGTCAGGGTCGACACCGGGTGCTGCATTCAGGAGCCGATGTAGCTGGTCTTCACGACCGTGTAGAACTCTTGCGCATAGCGGCCTTGCTCACGTGAGCCATAGGATGAACCCTTACGGCCACCGAACGGAACGTGGTAATCGACGCCAGCGGTCGGCAAGTTGACCATGACCATCCCGGCTTGCGAGTGACGTTTGAAGTGGTTGGCGTACTTCAGCGAGGTGGTCGCGATACCCGCCGACAGACCGAACTCGGTGTCGTTGGCCATCGCCAGCGCCGCGTCGTAATCGGCCACGCGAACAATGTTGGCCACCGGCCCGAAGATCTCTTCGCGGCTGATGCGCATCGACGCCTCACTGTCGGCAAACAGCGTTGGCGCGAGGAAGTAACCTTCGGTGTCACAGGTCACCAGACCACCGCCGCTGACCAGACGCGCACCTTCGGACTGGCCGATGTCGATGTACTTCATGTCCTGTTCAAGCTGCGCCTGGGAAACCACCGGACCAATGTCGGTGCCGGATTTCAGCGCGTGGCCGACCTTGATCGACTTCATGCGCTCGGCCATGGCTTCAACGAACTTGTCGTGAATTCCGGCGGTGACGATCAAACGGCTGGAGGCAGTGCAACGCTGGCCGGTGGAGTAGAACGCGCTCTGCACCGACAGCTCGACCGCTTGCTTGAGGTCGGCGTCGTCGAGAATGATCTGCGGATTCTTGCCGCCCATTTCCAGTTGCACTTTGGCTTGACGCGAGACGCAACTGACCGCGATCTGCCGGCCAACGCCGACCGAACCGGTGAAGCTGATGCCGTCGACTTTCGGGCTCTGCACCAACGCATCGCCAACCACACGACCGCTGCCCATCACCAGGTTGAACACGCCGGCCGGGAAGCCTGCGCGGGAGATGATTTCCGCCAGAGCCCAGGCGCAGCCCGGCACCAGATCGGCCGGTTTCAAGACTACGCAGTTACCGTAGGCCAGCGCCGGAGCAATCTTCCACGCTGGAATGGCGATCGGGAAGTTCCACGGGGTGATCAGACCGACCACGCCGAGCGCTTCACGGGTGACTTCGACGTTGACGCCCGGACGCACCGACGGCACATAGTCGCCGGACAGACGCAGGCATTCACCGGCGAAGAACTTGAAGATATTGCCGGCGCGGGTCACTTCGCCGATGGCTTCGGGCAGGGTCTTGCCCTCCTCCCGCGCCAGCAAGGTGCCAAGCTCTTCGCGACGGGCGAGGATTTCCGTGCCGACTTTGTCCAGCGAATCATGACGAGCCTGAATGCCCGACGTCGAATACGCCGGGAAGGCTGCGCGGGCGGCGTCGATGGCGGCGTGAACCTGGCCCAGATCAGCCTTGGCGTAGTCGCCGATGGTGTCGCTCAGCTCGGACGGGTTGATGTTGGCCGAGTAGTCGGCACCGGCAAGCCATTCGCCGTTGATGTAGTTGTCGTAGCGTTTTGCAGTTGTCACAGGGGCAGCCCTCAGATCTCAAAGCCTTCACGCAAAAAGCCGCTGATTGCTCAGCGGCCTCGCTTTAATCGGGTGTTACTGCGCACCTTGCTTGTCGATCAGCGCGGCGAGCATTTCGTACTCTTCACGCGTCAGATCAGTCAGCGGCGCCCGCACCGGGCCGGCGTCATAGCCGGCGATTTTTGCGCCTGCCTTGACGATGCTCACGGCGTAACCGGCCTTGCGGTTGCGGATGTCGAGGTATGGCAGGAAGAAGTCGTCGATGATCTTGCCGACGGTGGCGTGATCTTCACGAGCGATCGCGTGGTAGAAATCCATCGCGGTTTTCGGGATGAAGTTGAACACCGCCGAGGAGTACACCGGCACGCCCAGCGCCTTGTAGGCCGCGGCGTAGACTTCGGCGGTCGGCAGACCGCCCAGATAGCTGAAGCGATCACCGAGGCGGCGACGGATCGACACCATCAATTCGATATCGCCCAGTCCGTCCTTGTAGCCGATCAGGTTCGGGCAGCGCTCGGCCAGACGTTCCAGCAGCGTCGCGTTGAGGCGGCAAACGTTGCGGTTGTAGACGACCACACCGATGTTGACCGATTTGCACACTGCTTCAACGTGGTCGGCAACGCCGTCCTGGCTCGCTTCGGTCAGGTAGTGCGGCAGCAACAACAGACCCTTTGCGCCCAGGCGCTCGGCTTCTTGAGCGTACTCGATGGCCTGGCGAGTCGAACCGCCGACACCGGCGAGAATCGGCACGCTGGTGGCGCAGGTGTCGACGGCAGTCTTGATGATTTCCGAATATTCGCTGGCCGCCAGGGAGAAGAACTCACCAGTGCCGCCAGCGGCGAACAGAGCTGAAGCGCCATACGGGGCCAGCCATTCCAGACGCTTGATGTAGCCCGCGCGGTTGAAATCACCCTGCGCGTTGAAATCGGTCACCGGGAAAGAAAGCAGGCCGGCAGAGAGGATGGACTTCAGTTCTTGTGGATTCATTATTCGAACACCCTGGTAGCAACGTTTTTTGTGATTGGACCGTTCAGCCTTCGCTGAAGTTGTAGGTCATCGTACAACTTAAAAGATAACCGTCAACTGCATTTCATCGCTGACTGGGCTTTTTTGTCGGACAAGATCGTTTCTTGACGTAGGAAGATTCTCGGCTAAGGTCTTTTTAGCTGTATATACATACAGCTAAATAAAAAACCACCGACGACATATCAAGGAGCCAGAAATGTCCGGTCTACAGGCAAAACCTCAGGAACAACCCAAACCGGTCATCGCGCGTTTCGATGATCTTTTCAGCGAAAGCGGCATCACCTTCAGCGCCGACAATGCTCATCTGCTGTTGCACATCGCCGACTCCCACAGCGATGTCGAACCGGCCTCCGCGCCGGCCATTGCAGCCCGCAAAGGCAAGCCGTCGCTGCGCTTCGAAGGCGCAGAACACACGGCGATCGGCGATAACACCCTGTTGCGCTTCGTTACAGACGCCGAGCCGCTGCTGGCGCAAAACGTACCTTTGCACCTGCCGAACGGGCTGGGCCTCACCTACGGCCAGGTCCTGTCACTGGGCGGCGACTTCTATGGCATCGTCGACCGACCAATCAATGAAGGCGCGACCCCGGTCGATCGCCTGCAACGCTTCAATGCCGCATTCGATTCGCTCGCAGTGACCCCGGCCTCACGTGCTGAAGCGACGCAGATTCTTGCGGTCATGCAGAAAGAAATCGATGCCGTGAAGAAGGCCATCAAAGACGGTAAGCCCGCGCATGAAGCCTACGATGCATTGGGAGATACGTTGTCCGAAGAGTGGAACAAAATCACCGGCGGCGGCAGTTTCGTCTCCGCGCTGTTTCCCCTCGGTCGCTATCTGAAACTGGCAGCGAACAACGCCGACCACTTCGGCGAATGGGCGAAACTCGCCTACATCGCCGGCCACACCGCTGCCCTGCAAACCGCTGTCGCCGCACGTCCCCGTCAGGATCTACAACTGCTGGAACGCGCCTATGCGATGAACGCGTTTGCCGACCACTTTCTCACCGACCTGTTTTCCTCCGGGCACTTGCGCGTCCCTCGCAAGGAAATGGCCGCGGTGGTGACGCCGAGTGATCTCGGTTCGCTGGTGACCCGCTTCATGCACGACGAGGACAGCAAATTCGGCCTCAAGGTACGCAACAGCCAAGGTGCTCAGTGGCGCGCGTTCGGCGACAAACGCTACTTCGAGGCCAGCGATGCCGACAACCGGAGTCAGGTCAGTCAAGCCGTGCAAGCATCGGCGGATGAGGTGTTTGCCGCTTACTTGAGCGGCACTGTGCCCGCACCATCGGGCTTCGCCGCGTTGCAACGACTGCCGGATCTCAGCGCCGTGCTGAATATTTCCAACAACTTCTCGCCGCTGTTTCGGGTCGAGGGCGGCAAGGTGCTGCGGCGCAAGGATGTGAATAACCTCAACGACACCGCGACCATTGATGACTGGTGGGGCTGGAGCACTTATCTGTTGCTCAAGGACTACAAGCCAACCGGTAACACCAACCAAGGAGAGTTCAAATGACGATCAAATTGAAACTGGAACTGGCGTCGGGACAGTCGCTGGAAGGTGCGCCGCTGGAGTTGCTGGCGGATGGCAAGGCGATTGCGCGCGGGGTTGTGGATAAGCGCGGGGATGTTGTGTTTGCAGTGCAGCCGGGGAAAGTGGCGTTGGCGGTGCGGGTTGATCGCTCGATATTGCAGAGTTAATTTAAAGGCCCCATCGCGAGCAGGCTCACTCCTACATGGTTATTTGTTGAGCACAGATCTTGTGCACGACATCAATTACTGTAGGAGTGAGCCTGCTCGCGATAGCGATGTGTCAGTCAATACATTACTCAGCCCCGCTGCGCCTGAGCCTCTTCATGCGCCTGGCGCAATCGTTCGCGGCTGTTGGTCAGGTGCAAGCGCATGGCCGCACGCGCCGCATCGGAATCCTGACGGGCGATCGCTTCGTAGATTTCTTCGTGCTCACGGCTCAGGCGATTCATGTAGTGCTGCTGGTCGTCATGCGCCAGTCGCGCAGAATTCAGCCGGGTGCGCGGAATGATGCTGGTGCCCAGGTGGGTCATGATGTCGGTGAAGTAACGGTTGCCGGTGGACAGCGCGATTTCCAGGTGGAAGGCAAAGTCCGACGCGACAGCATCGCTGGCGTGCGCGGCGCTTTCCTTCAACGCATCGAGGGCGGCACGCATGGTTGCCAGTTGCTCGGCGCTACGGCGTTGCGCGGCCAGGCCGGCAGACTCCACTTCGAGGCTGATGCGCAATTCGAGAATCGCCAAGACGTCACGCAGCGTCACGACGGTCGCCGGGTCGATACGGAAACCGCTCGGGCTCGGCGTGTCGAGCACAAAGGTGCCGATGCCATGGCGGGTTTCCACTTGGCCTGCAGCCTGCAAACGGGAAATCGCCTCACGCACCACGGTGCGGCTGACGCCATGGGCTTCCATGATCGCCGACTCGGTGGGCAACTTGTCGCCACGCTTGAGCAGGCCATCGCGGATCTGCTCGCTGAGCACCGTCACCAGCTCCTGAGCGAGGCTGCGGCGCTTGCGCGGAAGGCGCGGGGTGTCGATCAGGTTTTCCATGGTGTGCGTCTTGTCTCGAAAATTCGGCGTGGGGGCATCATAGCGCAAGCAGGTTGTACGATCACACATCCCCCTGTAGGAGCTGCCGCAGGCTGCGATCTTTTGACTTTGTCTTTTAAATCAAAAGAAGGATCAACAGATCGCAGCCTGCGGCAGCTCCTACAGTGGAGGTGGTCAGGCGGTGACGGGTTGTTCGACGAGGTGACCGCTGTCGATTCGCACATGCCGTGGGTGGAAACGTTTGAGGCTGCTGCGATGGCCGACGCTGACGATACTCAGCCCCGGCAACTGATCGATCAGCGCCTGATACAACGTCGCCTCGTCCTCTTCATCCATCGCCGAAGTCGCTTCGTCCATGTACAGCCACTGCGGTGCATACAGTAGCGCGCGGGCGAAAGCCAGGCGTTGCTGCTCACCCGGCGAGAGCATGCGTTGCCAGTGATTGGCCTCGTCCAGGCGCTTGACCAGATGCGGCAGACGGCAGGTTTCCAGCACCTGTTCGTAGCGCTCCGGCCCGTAGGTGTCGCCCGGTTGCGGATAACTCAATGCCTCGCGCAGGGTGCCGATCGGCAGATACGGTTTCTGCGGCAGGAACAGGTAACGCGCCGCCGGCAAGCGGATGTTGCCGTGGCCCGCCGGCCACAGATGCCCCATCGCTCGCAGCAACGTCGACTTGCCACTGCCCGAACGGCCACTGAGCATCACGCGATCACCTGGCTCGACGGTCATGTCGGCGCTGGTCAACAGATGACGACCGTCGGCCAGGTCCAGGCCGAGGTTATGCACCTGCAATTCACTGCCCTGATTCTGCACATCAATCGCTGGCACGCGCTGCTCGTTATCGGTCATCGCCTGACGGAAACTCAGCAGACGATCACAGGTGGCGCGCCACGAAGCGAGGCTCTGGTAGGCGCTGATGAACCAGCTGAAGCTTTCCTGGACGTTGCCGAATGCCGAGCTGATCTGCATCAGCTCACCCAGCTCGATCTTGCCGGCGAGGTAACGTGGCGACGCAACAATGAAAGGGAAAATAATCGCTGCCTGGCTGTAACCGGCGGTGAAAAATGTCAGACGCTTGGACACTTTCATGATGTCCCAGAAATTGTGCCAGACGTTGCCGAAGCGGCCGCTCAGGCGCCGATTTTCATTCGGCTCGCCGTTGTACAAGGCGATGCTTTCGGCATTCTCGCGAATCCGCACCATGGAAAAACGCAGGTCCGCTTCGAAGCGTTGTTGTTGGTTGTTCAGACCGATCAAGCGACGACCGATCAAATGCGTCAGCCAACTGCCCACCACCGCATAAAGCAGCACGCACCAGAACATGTAGCCGGGAATGGTGATGCCATAGACTTCGATGCTGCCCGACACGCCCCACAGGATGATCGAGAACGACACCAGACTGACGATATTGCGCAGCAGCCCGATCCCCAGTTCAAGGGTGTTGGAGGTGAAGTTATTGAGGTCTTCGGAAATCCGCTGGTCCGGGTTATCGGTGTAACCGCCCTGCTCCAGCTGGTAGTAATTCTTGTCGGCTAGCCAACGGGAGAAATGCTTTTCAGTGAGCCAGGCACGCCAGCGAATCGTCAGCATCTGCGTCAGATAAAGCCGATACACCGCGCCGATAATCGCCACGGCGGCAATCGCACAGAAGTACAGGATCAACTGCCAAAACGCCGCTTCATCCTTCTTTTGCAGGGCGTTGTAGAAATCCTTGTACCAGGTGTTGAACCACACCGAGATGCCCACGCTGAGCAGCGAGAGTGCGATCACCGCAATCAGCAGCGTCCAGGCCTTGCCCTTCTCTTCACTGCGCCAGTAAGGCGTGATGATCGCCCACACCTTGCGAAAAAACTGCCCGCGCACAGCATCGTTGACCGCGGAGTATTCAGCGTTCTGATTCATGGATAAGGCTCGATATAGAAAAGAACAGACACGCACCGATCATAGTTGATCGGTGCGTTTTATCGCGAGGGCTAGTCCGGCCCATTCAGGAAATGTTCAGCTTCAGAAACGTATCAGGCATATGGGCAACACCGTTCGTCGTGACTGTCAGAGTTGACAGTAGAGACCTGCTGCTCTCGATGATCAACTGCCGTGGCCTCCTGCACTCAACTTCCGTGAGCGTCAGGAGAACCCTACCCAACCTTGGCATCGAAAGGAATTGATCATGACTGCAGCAAAAAATCCACTCAACGCGCCAGCCAGCGAATCCATCGAAAACGGAAAACTGTCCATCAGCAAGCTGGATGCAGCGGGTGCGACCTTCAAGCTTTCATCCAATGATCCGAAAGTCCATATCGGAAGCTTCTGGATCAAACAAGCCAACGAACAAAAAATCGAAGAGCAATAGACTAAAAAGAGTGAAGTCTCTTTTACGATTTCAAAAGCCGTTATCGAGACCTGGTTAGGGCTGCAACTCTTCGCACAATGCAACGCGATTCAAAATGGCGACGTTATCACTTCGCCAAAAACTCTCTTTACCGTTGTAGCTTGAACCCTAGCCGCTGCCCTTTAGCACCGGGTAGCGGCTTTTGATTCAAAGTCTCATGGCACTCATGTGATTGACCCGAGCCATCAATCTTCAGCGACGAACCGGGCGCTTCTGCAGTTTGCGCTGTAGGGTGCGGCGGTGCATGCCCAGGGCGCGGGCAGTGGCGGAGATGTTGCCTTCGTGTTCGGTGAGCACGCGCTGGATGTGCTCCCACTGCAGGCGATCGACCGACATCGGGTTTTCCGGCACCAGACTGTCGAGGTCGGCGTGCTCGGACAGCAGCGCAGCCAGCACGTCGTCGGCGTCGGCCGGTTTGCACAGGTAGTTGCAGGCGCCGCGCTTGATCGCTTCGACGGCGGTGGCAATGCTCGAATAACCGGTGAGGATCACCACGCGCATTTCCGGGTCCAGCTCCAGCAGTTTGGGGAGCAGCACCAGGCCGGAATCGCCGTCCATTTTCAGGTCGAGCGCGGCGTAATCAGGCAAATCGGCCTGGGCGATGGTCAGACCTTCCTCGGCGGAACCTGCGGTGCTGACGCGAAAGCCACGACGAGCCATGGCACGGGCCATGACGCGGGTGAATGTTGCGTCATCGTCGACCAGCAGCAAATGCGGCAGTTCTTCGCCTTCGACTTGGATTTCTTCACTCATGTTGGTCTCCTCGGGCGCCGTGGGGCAGGCGCAGCTCGGTGAGCGTGCCGCCTTCCTCATGACTATAGAGTTTCACTGAGCCGCCGGCGCGTGTCACGCTGGCCTTGCTCAAAAACAGGCCCAGGCCGAAACCTTTGCCCTTGGTGGTAAAAAATGGTTTACCGATCTGCTCGGCGATGGCCAGCGGCACACCGGCGCCGTGGTCACGAATACTGATGGTCAGGTTTTCCACGTCCCAGTCGAGCGTGACCTGAAGATTTTCCGGGCAGGCATCGGCGGCATTGTTCAGCAGATTCAGCAGCGCCTGGGTCAGGTCCGGCGGCGGCGCCATGCGCGGCACCGTGCCTTGGCCGAGACGGTGGAAGCGATAACTGGCTTCCGGGCGCATCAGGTGCCAGCGGTTGAGTGCTTCGTCGAGCCAGTCGGTGACGTCCTGCATCTCGACCGCCAGACGTCGATTGGCTTCGGCGGCGCGCACCAGTTGCTGCAAGGTTTGCTTGCACAGCTTGACCTGATCCTGCAGCACCTTCAGATCGTCCTGCAGCAGCGGGTCGGGATGATCCTGCTGCATCTCTTTGAGCAACACGCTCATGGTCGCCAGCGGCGTGCCCAACTCATGCGCAGCGCCAGCGGCCTGGGTGGCGACGGCGAGCAACTGCTGATCGCGCAGGCCCTCTTCGCGGCGGATCGCGCGTAATTCTTCCTGACGGCGCAGCTCTTCAGCCATGCGCGCGGCGAAGAACGTGATCACCGCAGCGGCGAGCGCAAAGCTCAGCCACATGCCGTAGATCTGCAGATTCTCGCGGGCGACTGGCAAGGTTTCCAGCGGATAGAAACGCGTCAGCATCACCGTGTACAGCGCCAGCGCGATGCCCGACAGGATCACCGAATAGCGCCACGGCAGCGTCACGGCGGCGATGGTCAACGGCACCAGATAATAGGAAACGAACGGATTGGTCGAACCGCCAGAGAAATACAGCAGCGCACTGTGGATCACCAGGTCGCAGGCCAGTTGCAGCGCATATTCAAGCTCGGTGACTGGCCACGAAGTGCGCAGGCGCACGGCGGTGAACACGCAGAGCAGAATCGAACAGCCGAGGGTCATCGCCAGTTGCACCCACGGCAACGGCAACAGTTGCAGCCAGTAGGCCAGGCCCACGGAACCGGCCTGCGCGGCGAGCACCAGCGTGCGGATGAAAGTCAGCCGCCAGAGGTTCTGGCGAGTGGCGGAAGTCAGTTGTACGGGGGCGAGCATGAGCTCTCCTGATGAGCGCTCCAGGCGGATCGCACGGAGTATAACCAAGCCGCGCCCTTGAGAGGCGAAAGTGCGGCAAACGACCACATGGCGACGATGGAGAATTCATCTGAGTTGAAAAAAATTCCGGGGCTACCGGAGATCAATTGTGGCGAGGGGATTTATCCCCGCTGGGTGGCGTAGCCGCCCCAAATCATGCGACCTCATTTAACCAGACATACCGCATCAGCCGGATTTGCGACTGCTACGCAGCCGAACGGGGATAAATCCCCTCGCCACAAAAGCTCATTCGACTCAGGTTCTGTGGGACGCGGTATCTGTATAGAAGTTGTAACTGGGCGAACCGGATCATTAAAGCTAGAGTCTGATGGTTTCACGCAGGCCCCCGAACCATCACCTGCGCCCTCATCAAGGAGCTTTCATGCACACATTCCGCCGCAGCGCCGCCCTTCTCGCCCTGACCGTCGGCAGCGTCGCCAGCCTTCCGGCCCTGGCCGCCGATGAGCTGCACTACAACCAGATTTCCCTGCGCGCCGAAGTCAGCACGGAAGTTGCCCGCGATCTGATGATCGTCACCCTCTACACCGAAGAACAAAACACCGACCCGGCCAAACTCGCCGCCGACGTCAGCATCACCATGAACAAGGCCCTGGCCCAGGCCAAGCAAGTCAAAGACATCACCCTGCGCCAGGGCAGCCGCAACAGCTACCCGATCTACGACACCAAAGGCCAGAAGATCACCGGCTGGCGTGAACGCGCCGAACTGCGCCTGGAAAGCTCCGACTTCGCCGCCCTGTCCAAACTTACTGGCGAACTGTTGGGCGATCTGAAAATGGGCGGCATGGACTTCGCCATCGCCGACCCGACCCGCAAAACCAGCGAAGACGCCCTGCTCAAAGAAGCCGTAACCGCGTTCAAGGCCCGCGCGCAACTGGCCACCGATGCACTGGGTGGCAAGGGCTACAAAATCGTCAACCTGAACCTCAACAGCAACGGTTACCCACAACCGTACCTGCGCGCACCGATGATGATGAAAGCGGCAGCGATGGACTCGGCACCAGTGACGCCGGACGTTGAAGCGGGCACCAGCCAGGTGAGCATGACGGCTGATGGCTCGATTGAAGTGCTGATGCAGTGATTTGAATTTTGGCTGAATGAAAAACCGGCGATCAGTGAATGATCGCCGGTTTTTTTGTGCCTGATTTTTGTGGTGAATGATCTGCCGCCATCGCTGGCAAGCCAGCTCCCACAGGTTCTGCAGTGGTTCTGAAAACTGCCTGTAACCCTGTGGGAGCGGGCTTGCCCGCGATGAACGATGACATGGTATCCCGACGAATCAGGTACGCGGATCAACCCGATCCAGCGCCCGATTCACCGCCAGCTCCGCCAGCATCACAATCTGCTGAATCGCCAACGCCGTACTGCGTTGCGGGCGACTGAGCTGATCAGCGAAATCGCCCGCCATGACATTGGCCGAGGCGAGTGATTCGCAGGCATGCGCGAGCAGACTTTCCGTGTCGATGTTCGGATGAACAAGGAACATCGTGCTGGGCAGACGCGGTTTGCAGGGATCGGGGCTGAGGTAGAAATCGAGGGCGCGTTTTATCGCTTCGCGGTTTTTGAATTGATCGTCGGCGCGGAGGGCGTCTTCGAGCGGGGTTGTGGATTCGAGGGGTGGATCGGGGACAATTTTATCTTTCATAAAAATCTGCTCGTCATTCGAGCCGCCCTCAGCCATTTCTCACGTGGCAAAGGGTGGCAGCTATGTGCGGAGTGAGAAACCGGTGAGCAGAAAACCGGCCAGACCGAAGTCTGCCCGCACACAGCCGCCATAAGGCATTGCGACAGCTAATAAGCCGGCCGCAATTATGGTCTTACTGGTGCTAGTTTCAAGTCGGCGGGTTCTCACACCCGTCCGCTGATCATTCAGCGACACCCAGAGCCTAGAGCGCCCACGTCCGACGGACAACCTGAAAACCTTGTGGGAAGGTTCACCCATTTCGAAACACTTTTAAACACCCCCCTGTAGGAGCTGCCGAAGGCTGCGATCTTTTGACGTTGACCTTTCAACACCAGAAGCAAGATCAAAAGATCGCAGCCTGCGGCAGCTCCTACATAAATCCCGCGGCGCAGCCGCACCACTCGCAGGATGAGCGCAAGCTCGGCTGCAGATCTTGATCTTGATCTGTAGGGCGACGTCGGAAGGCTGAGTGGAGGGATTGATCCGGGGGTGGGAGCGCAGCGACCGTTTGGCGCAGCCAAACACAGCGAGAGGAGGTGCAGCGAAGCAAACCGTAGGCGCTGCCCCCCGGATCGATCCCGCAGCGAAGGAACCCCGAGCCCCAGCGAGCGGGCCGCACGTAGGAGCAAGCCTTTTTGGTTACTTTTGAGGCGTTTGTCAAAAGTGACCCGCCGTAAGGGCGGAACCCTAAGCCGCCATCACCGCAGCAACGGATATGCCCCCGACAAAAGCCCCCCACATATACCGAGATAGACACTCCAACAGGAAAAACGATATTTCCGAACACCCCCAAATCCCCGCTACCCTCAACCAACAACCACCTCCAAATCCTCCGGGGACTCCATGCCAAGATCCACCCTAAAACCGCTCTTGATCTCCCTCGCCCTAACAGCCATAGCCCCGCTGGCAAACGCCGCCACCACCCTGGTCTACTGCTCCGAAGCCAGCCCGGCAGGCTTCGACCCCAGCCAATACACCAGCGGCACCGACTTCGACGCCTCCGCCGAAACCGTCTTCAACCGCCTCACCCAATTCCAGCGCGGCGGCACCGACATCGAACCCGGCCTGGCGACAAAATGGGACGTCTCCCCGGATGGCCTGCAATACACCTTCAACCTGCGCCAAAACGTGAAATTCCACACCACCGAATACTTCACCCCGACCCGCGACTTCAACGCCGACGACGTCCTCTTCACCTTCCAGCGCCTGCTCGACCCGGAGAACGCCTTCCGCAAGGCCTACCCCGCCGAATCCCCGTATTTCACCGACATGGGCCTGAACACCACGATCAAATCGGTAGAAAAACTCGACGAGCAAACCGTGCGCTTCAACCTCAACAACGTCGACGCCGCGTTCGTGCAAAACCTCGCCATGAGCTTCGCCTCGGTGCAATCGGCCGAATACGCAGCGCAACTGTTGAAGGAAGGCAAAGCCGCCGACCTCAACCAGAAACCCGTTGGCACCGGCCCGTTCGTGTTCAAGCGCTACCAGAAGGACTCGCAGATCCGCTACGCCGCCAACACGGCCTACTGGAAACCCGAAGACGTCAAAATCGATAACCTGATCTTCTCGATTACCCCGGACGCCGCCGTGCGTCTGCAAAAACTCAAGGCCGGCGAATGCCAGGTCAGCGGCTACCCGCGCCCCGCCGACATCGAAGTAATGGAAAAAGACCCGAATCTGCGCGTGCTCAAGCAAGCCGGTTTCAACCTTGGTTTCCTCGCCTACAACACCACCCACGCGCCACTCGATCAGCTCAAGGTACGCCAGGCGCTGGACATGGCCATCGACAAACCGGCAATCATCAAAGCCGTCTACCAAAGTGCCGGCCAACTGGCGCAGAACGCCCTGCCGCCGGCGCAATGGTCGTATGACCCGAATATCAAGGACGCCCCTTACGATCCGGTCAAAGCGCGGGTGCTACTTAAAGAAGCAGGGGTTGCACCGGGTACAACCATCAACCTCTGGGCGATGACAGTGCAGCGCGCTTCGAACCCGAATGCGCGGATGTCGGCGCAGATGATCCAGCAGGATTGGGAGAAAATCGGCATCAAGGCCAACATCGTCAGCTATGAATGGGGCGAGTACATCAAGCGCGCCAAAAATGGCGAACACGACGCCATGATCTATGGTTGGACAGGCGACAACGGCGACCCGGACAACTGGCTTGGCGTGCTCTACAGCTGCGCGGCGGTCAAAGGCAGCAACTACGCCAAGTGGTGCGACCCGGCGTACGACAAGCTGGTGCAACAGGCCAAGGTCTCCACCGACAAGACGCAGCGGGTGAAACTCTATCAACAGGCCCAGCTGATTCTTAAACAGCAAGTGCCGATCACCCCGATCGCCAACTCCACGGTGTTCCAGCCGCTGCGCAAGGAAGTCACTGACTTCCGGATCAGCCCGTTTGGTCTGACGCCCTTCTACGGCGTCGGTATAAATAAGTAACACCGAGCCCCAAGGCGGCGCGCACAACGTGACCGGCGCACCGTTTTGGGGCTTCGTTTGCACCGTAAAAATCACTCGCAAACGGTCAAATGCGTCAAAAGTTATACAGATGCGACATTAAGGTACGTACGTGCCACCGTTTAACGCTCGCTCACACTCTGGATCTTGCAATGGGTATGGCCCCTGCATAAGTATCCGCAGGCACGACTCACGAGGTCGTACCTCACAACTAAAAAATGACAACAAATCATGAGGCCAACATGCTTAAACACGCGGTCATTCCGTTTCTAGTCGGCGCAGGCTTGTTAGCCTCCGCACCTTTCGCATCCGCTGCGACTAACCTGGTGTTCTGCTCTGAAGGCAGCCCGGCCGGTTTCGACCCGGGCCAGTACACCACCGGAACCGACTTCGACGCCTCAGCTGAAACCATGTTCAACCGTCTGACCCAGTTCGAGCGCGGCGGCACCGCCGTGATTCCTGGTCTGGCGACCAAGTGGGACATTTCCGACGATGGCCTGACGTATACCTTCCATCTGCGCGAAGGCGTCAAGTTTCACACCACCCCGTATTTCAAGCCGACTCGTGAGTTCAACGCCGACGACGTACTGTTCACCTTCAATCGCATGATTAACAAGGATGACCCGTTCCGTAAGGCGTACCCGACCGAATTCCCGTACTTCACCTACATGGGGATGGACACCAACATCACCAAGATCGATAAAGTCGACGACCACACCGTCAAGTTCACCCTGAAAGAAGTCGACGCCGCGTTCATCCAGAACATGGCCATGAGCTTCGCCTCGGTGCAGTCCGCCGAGTACGCGGCCCAGCTGCTCAAGGAAGGCAAGGCTGCCGACATCAACCAGAAGCCGATCGGCACTGGTCCTTTCGTGTTCAAGAGCTACCAGAAAGACTCGAACATCCGTTACACCGGCAACAAGGACTACTGGAAGCCTGAAGACGTCAAGATCGACAACCTGATCTTCGCCATCACCACCGACCCGTCGGTACGTATTCAGAAGCTGAAAAAGAACGAGTGCCAGGTCACCCTGTTCCCGCGTCCGGCCGACCTGAAGGCGCTGAAAGAAGACAAGACCCTGAAGATGCCTGACCAGGCTGGCTTCAACCTCGGCTACATCGCCTACAACGTGATGGACAAGGTCAAGGGCAGCAACGAGGCCAACCCGCTGGCTGACCTGCGCGTCCGCCAGGCGCTGGACATGGCGGTGAACAAGCCACAAATCATCGACTCGGTTTATCAGGGCGCAGGCCAGTTGGCCGTCAACGCCATGCCGCCGACGCAGTGGTCTTACGACACCACCATCAAAGACGCCAAGTACGATCCTGAGAAAGCCAAACAGCTGCTCAAGGAAGCCGGCGTCAAGGAAGGTACCGAGATCGTGCTGTGGGCGATGCCGGTTCAGCGTCCATACAACCCGAACGCCAAACTGATGGCCGAAATGCTCCAGTCCGACTGGGCCAAGATCGGCTTGAAAGTGAAGATCACCAGCTACGAGTGGGGCGAGTACATCAAACGCTCCAAAGGTGGCGAGAACCAGGCCATGATCATTGGCTGGAGCGGTGACAATGGTGATCCGGACAACTGGCTGAACGTGCTGTTCGGCTGCGACTCGCTCAGCGGCAACAACTTCTCCAAGTGGTGCGACAAGAAGTTCGACGGCCTCGTCAAGGAAGCCAAGCGCACAACCGACCAAGGTAAGCGCACCGAACTGTACAAAGAGGCACAACACGTCCTCAAAGATGCAGTCCCGATGACACCTATCGCTCACTCGACGGTGTATCAACCCATGCGCGCCAACGTGCAGGATTTCAAGATCAGCCCATTCGGCTTGAACTCCTTCTACGGCGTCAGCGTCAGCAAATAAGGCACGGCAACGGCGACGTTTTTGACGTCGCCGTTGCCTTACCTGCCGGGAAGTCAGGAAATTTCCTTCAGCCAATGCCATTGCAGGTAACTGCAGCGGTATAGGCGTGTCGACTTTTCCTACGCAGTTTCAGGCAATTACGCATTTACTGCCGGTCCCGCGGAACTTACCGTCGGGTTCTGACCAGTTTCTGCGTGGGCCACCGGTTTGCCGTACGTATTGGATTGAGCTCAATGCGACCACAACGTCCAGGGATGAGACGCGGCGCATTGCACAACACTAAAAAATAAGAGGGAGCGTCATGCGCCATACCTTGGTTTTTTCCGCATTGCTGGGCGCCGGCCTGTTGGCTTCGTCCGCCAGTTTCGCCGCCAGTAAAAGCCTGGTGTTCTGCTCCGAAGGCAGCCCGGCGGGTTTTGATACCGCGCAGTACACGACAGCGACCGATAACGACGCCGCCGAACCGATCTATAACCGTCTGGTCGAGTTCGAAAAAGGCGAAACCAATGTAGTACCGGGTCTGGCCACCAAGTGGGACATTTCCGAGGATGGTCTCAAGTACACCTTTCACCTGCGTGAAGGTGTGAAATTTCATACAACGCCGTACTTCAAGCCGAGTCGCGATTTCAACGCCGACGACGTGTTGTTCACGTTTAACCGCATGCTTGATGCACAGCAGCCATTCCGAAAGGCTTATCCCACCGAGTTCCCGTATTTCAACGGGATGAGCCTAAACAAGAACATCGCCAAGGTCGAAAAGACCGGGCCGCTGACCGTGGAGTTCACGCTCAACAGCGTCGACGCCGCGTTCATCCAGAACCTCGCCATGAGCTTCGCCGCCATCCTGTCCGCCGAATACGCCGACAAATTGCTGGCCGATGGCAAGCCGAGCGATATCAATCAGAAGCCGATCGGCACCGGGCCGTTCGTGTTCAAGAGCTATCAGAAAGACTCGAACATCCGCTTCACCGGTAACAAGCATTACTGGGATCCGAGCCGGGTCAAACTCGACAACCTGATCTTCGCGATCAACACCGATGCCTCGGTCCGCGTGCAGAAACTCAAGGCCAATGAGTGCCAGATCACGCTGCACCCGCGTCCGGCCGACGTTGAAGCGCTGAAAAGCGATCCGAAGCTGCAACTGATCTCCAAGCCGGGTTTCAACCTCGGTTACATCGCCTACAACGTGCGCCACAAACCTTTCGACCAGCTCGAAGTGCGTCAGGCGCTGGACATGGCGGTGAATAAACAAGGGATTCTCAACGCCGTTTACCAAGGCGCCGGGCAACTGGCCGTCAACGCCATGCCGCCGACCCAGTGGTCCTATGACGACAGCATCAAAGATGCTGCCTATAACCCGGAAAAAGCCAAAGAGCTGCTCAAGGCTGCGGGGGTCAAGGAAGGCACCGAAATCACTCTGTGGGCGATGCCGGTGCAGCGTCCGTACAACCCGAACGCCAAGCTGATGGCCGAAATGCTCCAGGCAGACTGGGCCAAGATCGGTCTGAAGGTGAAAATCGTCAGCTATGAATGGGGCGAGTACATCAAGCGCACCAAGAATGGCGAGCACGACATCAGCCTGATCGGCTGGAC
Source organism: Pseudomonas sp. NPDC089741 (assembly GCF_044748825.1). NCBI lineage: Bacteria > Pseudomonadati > Pseudomonadota > Gammaproteobacteria > Pseudomonadales > Pseudomonadaceae > Pseudomonas > Pseudomonas sp. NPDC089741. The sequence goes on from NZ_JBIVGT010000024.1 coordinate 28,314, forward strand.
CGGTGACAACGGTGACCCGGACAACTGGCTCGGCACGCTGTACAGCTGCGACGCCATCGGCGGCAACAACTACTCCATGTGGTGCGATCCGGCTTACGACAAGCTGATCAAAGAGGCCAAGGTCGTCACCGACCGCGACCAGCGCACCGTGCTCTATAAACAGGCCCAGCAATTGCTTAAACAGCAAGTGCCGATCACGCCTGTCGCCCACTCGACCGTCAACCAGCCACTGAGCACCAGGATCGAAGGGTTCAAGGTCAGCCCGTTCGGTCGCAACGTGTTCTCGGGTGTCAGTATCGATTAACCCAACCGATTAGCCGCAACGCTGAGGGGCGCTGTCTAGCCCCTCACGCAAGCGCTTTGCCGAAATTCGCCAGTCCGGCCTTTAGCAAACGTTTGCGATGTGTGAATGAGTTCTAAACCAATAACCGGCATACCAAAAAAAGCCGGCATAAAAAGAAAGTAAAGGAGCTTCACCCATGAAACTGAGCAGCACCGCGATACTGGCCCTGGCCATCAGCAGCATCACCGCCGGAGCCCACGCTGAAAGCGTCAGCCAGGAATTCGTCCCGACTCAACTGGCCAGCACCAGCGCCCAGTCCGAAGCCAAAGGCTTCATCGACGGTCAAAGCCTGTCGGGTTCGACCCGTAACTGGTACGCCAACGAAGACAAACAGCGCGGCGGTACCTTCAAATACGAGCGCCATGGCGAAACCCTGACCGGTTCGCGCCGGATCAACTGGGTTCAGGGCACCATCCTCAACTACACCTCGGGCTTCACCGAGGGCACCGTGGGGATCAGCACCGAAGTTGCGGCTTACAACGCCATCGCACTGGATCGCAGCCGCGAAGACATCAAGGGCGGTTCCAACCGTACCCTCGCCCACTCCAACGGTGACGCCGTCGACCAGTGGAGCAAACTCGGCCTGGCCAACGTCAAGGCACGTATCTCCAACACCACCCTGACCGCCGGCCGCATGAACTTCAGCAGCCCGATCGTCGACGTCATCGGCAACCGTCCGCTGCCTTCGAGCTTTGAAGGTGTGGCGATCCACAGTGAAGAATTCGACAACCTGTCGTTCGACCTCGCCACCTTCGACCGCGTGTCGCCACGTACCGAACAGAGCCTGTCGAAATTCCGCACGGAATACAGCAACACCGGTGTCGAAACCGATCACGTCAACACTGCCGGCGTGAACTATCAGCCGCTCAAGAGCCTGAAAACCAGCCTCTACGCGACCCAGGCTGAAGACTTCTGGAACCAGTACTACTTCGGCGCGACTCACGAACTGGGCGACAGCTCGGTGCTGAGCCTGACCACCGGCCTGAACTACTACAAGACCGTCGACGAAGGCAAAAAGTTGATGGGTAACATCGACAACGACACCTACTCGCTGTCGTTCGGTCTGACTCACCAGGCACACACCCTGACCTTCTCGTATCAGGAAGTGAACGGTAACGAGTACTTCGACTACCTGCACGAAACCAACGGCATCTACCTGGCCAACTCCCTGCTGTCCGACTTCAACGGACCGAACGAGAAATCCTTCCAGATCGCCTACGGCATCAACATGGCCGAATACGGTATCCCGGGCCTGAAGTTCAACGCCTACACCGCTCGCGGCTGGGGCATCGACGGTACTCACTACGTCGGCACCGCATACGACGTACGCAACATGGACGGCGAACATCACTACGAATACGGCATCGGTACTTCGTACGCCGTGCAGAGTGGTCCACTCAAGGCCACCACTGTTCGCGCGACCTACACCACTCACCGTGCCAGCGAAAACCAGGCTGACGGCAGCATCAACGAGTTCCGTCTCGTGACCACGATTCCATTCAACATTCTGTAAAAACTCCAACCGTCGGCTGACTCATGAGGAGTCGGCCGTACGGTTTTTTGTCTTCAACCGATTGCAGAGGGTTATCGATGAAAATGCTTCCCCTACGTGCGGCCATCGCGGCTGCGTTGCTGAGTGTCGCTGTTGGCGTCTCGGCCAAACCCTTGGTGGTCTGCACCGAAGCCAGTCCGGAAGGCTTCGATATGGTCCAGTACACGACTGCAGTCACTGCCGATGCGGTGGCCGAAACCATCTTCAACCGCCTTGCGGACTTCAAGCCCGGTACTACTGAAGTGATCCCGGCACTCGCCGAGTCGTGGGACATCAGTGAAGACGGCCTGAACTACACGTTCCACCTGCGCAAAGGCGTCAAGTTTCACACCACCGAATATTTCAAGCCGACCCGCGACATGAACGCCGACGACGTGGTCTGGAGCTTCCAGCGTCAGCTGGACCCGCATCACCCGTGGCACAAACTGTCGAGCGTGGGCTTCCCGTACTTTGAAAGAATGGGCTTCAAGGAACTGCTCAAAAGCGTAGAAAAAGTCGACGACAACACGGTCAAGTTCACCCTGACCCGCCGCGAAGCGCCGTTCCTGGCCGACATCGCGATGGCGTTCTCCTCGATCTACCCGGCCGAATACGCCGACCAGTTGCTCAAGGCCAACAAGACCAGCGACCTCAACAACAAGCCTGTCGGCACCGGCCCGTTCATCTTCCAGCGTTATGCCAAAGACGCCCAGGTACGCTTCAAGGCCAACCCGGACTATTTCCGTGGCAAGCCGCCGGCTGACGCGTTGATCCTGGCCATCGCCACCGACAACAACGTGCGCCTGCAAAAGCTCAAGGCCAACGAGTGCCAGGTCGCGCTGTATCCGAAACCGGATGACATCCCGAGCATCAAGAAAGACAGCAACCTGAAAGTCGACGAACTGGACGCGATGACCGTGTCCTACATCGCCATGAACACCCAGCACAAATACATGAGTGACGTGCGCGTACGTAAGGCGATCGATATCGCCTTCGACAAGGAAGCCTACGTCAACGCCCTGTTCGGCAAAGGCAACGCTTCGGTCGCGGTCAACCCGTACCCGCCGACGCTGCTGGGCTACAACCACGACCTGAAGAACCCGCCACGTGACCTCGACAAGGCCCGCGCCCTGCTCAAGGAAGCCGGGGTTCCGGACGGCACCGTGTTTACCCTGTTCACCCGTAACGGCGGCGGTCCGACCAACCCGAACCCGATGCTCGGTGCGCAAATGATGCAGGCTGACCTGGCGAAAGTCGGGATCAAGATCGACATCCGCGTGATGGAATGGGGCGAGATGCTCAAACGCGCCAAGAACGGCGAGCACGACATGGTGTCTGCCGGATGGGCGGGCGACAACGGCGACCCGGATAACTTCCTGACGCCTATGCTCAGTTGTGAAGCGGCCAAGAACGGCGAAAACTACGCACGCTGGTGCAACGAGAAATTCCAGACGCTGCTGGATGAAGCACGGGCTAAAGTAGATCCGGCCGAACGCGCCGCGCTCTACGAACAGGCTCAGGTACTGTTTAATCAGGATCAGCCATGGATCAGCATGGCTCACACCAGGATGTTCACTGCAATGCGCAACAACGTAGAGGGCTATCACATCAGCCCTCTCACCACTAATAACTTCGCCACCACCCAGGTGAAGTAGATAAGAAACTCCCGGCGTCCCTGACTCCAGAGACGCCGGGCACGCCTAACCGGCTGATGAGGTACCACACAAGATGTTTAGTTTTATTGCCCGCCGACTGGGGTTGTTGATCCCCACGTTTTTCGGCATCACCTTGCTGACCTTCGCGTTGATTCGCATGATCCCTGGCGACCCCGTGGAAGTGATGATGGGCGAACGTCGGGTCGACCCCGAAATGCACGCTCAGGCAATGGAACGCCTAGGTCTGAACAAGCCGCTGTATGCCCAGTATCTGGACTACATCGGCAAACTGGCCCACGGCGATCTCGGCGAATCCCTGCGTACGCGTGAGAGCGTATGGACCGAGTTCACCTCCCTATTCCCGGCGACCCTGGAACTGTCCATGGCCGCCCTGCTGTTCGCCGGCATTCTCGGGCTTCTGGCCGGGGTGATTGCGGCACTCAAGCGAGGATCCCTGTTCGACCACGGGGTGATGGGCATCTCCCTCGCGGGGTATTCGATGCCGATCTTCTGGTGGGGCCTGATCCTGATCATGTTCTTCTCGGTGAGCTTGGGCTGGACCCCGGTTTCCGGACGGATCGACCTGCTCTACGACATCGAGCCGCGCACCGGTTTCATGTTGATCGATACGTTGCTGGCCGATGACGTCGGTGCGTTCTTCGACGCCCTGCATCACCTGATCCTGCCAGCCATCGTGCTCGGCACCATCCCGCTGGCGGTAATCGCGCGGATGACCCGTTCGTCGATGCTCGAAGTATTGCGCGAAGACTACATCCGTACCGCCAGGGCCAAAGGCCTGTCGCCGTCGCGCGTGGTGTTCGTTCACGGTCTGCGTAACGCGCTGATTCCGGTCCTCACCGTGGTCGGTCTGCAAGTCGGCACTTTGCTCGCCGGTGCGGTTCTGACCGAAACCATTTTCTCCTGGCCCGGCATCGGTAAATGGCTGATCGAAGCCATCGGCGCCCGGGACTATCCGGTTGTGCAAAACGGCATCCTGTTAATCGCCTGCCTGGTGATTCTGGTCAACTTCGTAGTGGACATCCTCTACGGCTTTGCCAACCCACGCATCCGTCATCAGCGCTGAGGTCCAATTCAATGAGCACTCCAACTTCCTCAGTAGCGACTTCCGCCTCCAACGCGGATCAAAGCCTGCTGTATCCGTCGCCGTACAAAGAGTTCTGGCAAGCCTTCTCGAAGAACAAGGGCGCGGTTGCCGGCCTGCTGTTCATGTTGCTGGTGATTTTCTGCGCGCTGTTCGCGCCATGGGTCGCCCCGCACAACCCGAGCGAGCAATACCGCGACTTCCTGCTGACGCCACCGGCGTGGCTTGAAGGCGGGCAGATGCAGTTCCTGCTCGGTACCGATGAATTGGGTCGTGACCTGCTGTCGCGCCTGATCCAGGGTTCGCGCCTGTCGCTGCTGATCGGCTTGTCGTCGGTAGTGATGTCGCTGATTCCGGGGATCCTTCTGGGTCTGTTCGCCGGCTTCTTCCCGAAGATGATCGGCCCGACCATCATGCGGCTGATGGACATCATGCTGGCCCTGCCGTCGCTGCTGCTGGCGGTGGCGATTGTCGCCATCCTCGGCCCTGGCCTGATCAACACCGTGATCGCCATTGCCGTGGTGTCCTTGCCGTCCTACGTGCGTCTGACCCGTGCCGCCGTGATGGGCGAACTGAACCGCGACTACGTAACCGCCGCGCGCCTGGCCGGTGCCGGTCTGCCGCGCCTGATGTTCATCACCGTGCTGCCCAACTGCATGGCGCCGCTGATCGTGCAGGCAACCCTGAGTTTCTCCTCGGCGATTCTCGATGCTGCCGCACTGGGCTTCCTCGGCCTTGGCGTACAACCGCCAACCCCTGAGTGGGGCACCATGCTGGCCTCGGCCCGCGACTACATCGAACGTGCCTGGTGGGTAGTCAGTCTGCCTGGTTTGACCATTTTGCTCAGCGTGCTGGCAATCAACTTGATGGGCGACGGTCTGCGCGATGCGCTGGACCCGAAACTCAAGAACGCCGCCTGAGGAGATTCCCATGTCACTGCTAGAAATCAAGAATCTCAACGTTCGCTTCGGCGACAAGACCGCGACCCCGGTGGTCGACGGCCTCGATCTGAAAGTCGACAAAGGCGAAGTGCTGGCCATCGTTGGCGAATCGGGCTCGGGCAAATCCGTGACCATGATGGCCCTGATGGGCCTTATCGAGCATCCGGGCATCGTCACCGCCGACTCACTCAACTTTGACGGCAAAGACATGCTCAAGCTGAGCAACCGTCAGCGTCGGCAAATCGTCGGCAAAGATCTGTCGATGGTCTTCCAGGATCCGATGACCGCGCTGAACCCGAGCTACACCGTCGGTTTCCAGATCGAAGAAGTGCTGCGCCTGCACCTGAAAATGTCCGGCAAGCAAGCGCGCAAACGTGCGATCGAGCTGCTGGAAAAAGTCGAAATTCCCGGCGCCGCCAGCCGTATGGACGCCTACCCGCATCAACTCTCCGGCGGTATGAGCCAGCGCGTTGCGATCGCCATGGCGATTGCCGGCGAGCCGAAACTGCTGATCGCCGACGAACCGACCACGGCGCTCGACGTGACGATTCAGGCACAGATCATGGATCTGCTGCTGGCGTTGCAGAAAGAACAGAACATGGGCCTGGTGCTGATCACTCACGACCTCGCAGTCGTGGCGGAAACCGCCCAGCGCGTCTGCGTGATGTACGCGGGCCAGGCCGTTGAAGTCGGTCAGGTGCCGCAACTGTTCGACATCCCGGCGCATCCGTACAGCGAAGCGCTGCTCAAGGCGATTCCCGAGCACAGCCTCGGCGCCTCACGCCTGTCGACGTTGCCGGGCATCGTCCCGGGCCGTTACGACCGTCCGCAGGGTTGCCTGCTGTCGCCGCGCTGCCCGTACGTGCAGGACAGCTGCCGCGCCCAGCGTCCAGGCCTTGATCCGAAAGCCCACAGCCTCGCCCGCTGCTTCTACCCGCTGAACCAGGAGGTGGCGTAATGGCCGTCGTACTTACCGCCCGCGACCTCACCCGTCACTACGAAGTCTCCCGTGGCCTGTTCAAGGGCCATGCGACCGTGCGCGCCCTCAACGGTGTGTCGTTCGAACTGGAAGCCGGCAAGACCCTCGCGGTTGTTGGCGAATCGGGCTGCGGCAAATCCACGCTGGCCCGTGCGTTGACGCTGATTGAAGAACCTTCTTCCGGTTCGCTGAAAATCGCTGGCCAGGAAGTGACTGGCGCTGACAAGTCCCAGCGCAAGCAATTGCGCAAAGACGTGCAGATGGTTTTTCAAAGCCCGTACGCCTCATTGAACCCACGGCAGAAAGTCGGTGACCAGCTCGGCGAACCTTTGCTGATCAACACCAACCTGTCCGCTGCCGAACGTCGCGAGAAAGTCCAGGCGATGATGAAGCAGGTCGGCTTGCGCCCTGAACACTACCAGCGTTATCCGCACATGTTCTCCGGCGGTCAGCGCCAGCGTATCGCCCTGGCCCGGGCGATGATGTTGCAACCGAAGGTGCTGGTGGCGGACGAACCGACCTCGGCGCTCGACGTGTCGATTCAGGCGCAGGTGTTGAACCTGTTCATGGATCTGCAGCAGGAGTTCAACACCGCTTACGTGTTCATTTCGCACAACCTTGCGGTGGTGCAACACGTGGCCGATGACGTGATGGTGATGTACCTCGGTCGCCCGGTGGAAATGGGGCCGAAGAACGATATCTACGAGCGTCCGCTGCACCCGTACACCCAGGCGCTGTTGTCGGCGACCCCGACCATTCACCCGGACCCGAACAAGCCGAAAATCAAGATTGTCGGCGAACTGCCTAACCCGCTGAACCCGCCATCGGGCTGTGCTTTCCACAAGCGCTGCCCGTATGCGACCGAGCGTTGCAGCACGGAAGAGCCGGCCTTGCGCCTGCTTGACCGTCGCCAGGTGGCTTGCCACTACGCCGAGCAGTTCCTCGACGGCGCCGCGTAAGCTACAAAACCTGTAGCAGCTGTCGAGTAGCTATAAAACCTGTAGGAGCTGTCGAGTGCAACGAGGCTGCGATCTTTTGATTTTCAGAATCAAGAGCAAAAGATCGCAGCGTGCCGCAGCTCCTACAGGGATCGTGTTTATCCGCAAATGATGTGTTAACCCAACCCCTTCCACTTCGATTGCGCATCAGTCGAGGCAGAAGGGGTTTTCTTTTGCCTGCAAATTACGAAACTGCTGCAGACCGCCGCGGTATTTCATGACAATTGGTTGATGCCTTGAAAAGCCCCGTCACCACTCAAAATCTTCAATACGTCGTTATTGTCTGAAGCTGTAAAATTGAAACTGAAAAGGACAGTTTTTTCTTTCAGGTCAAAAGTCGTGAGTTTGACGCTCCCACTCTTTACCTTAAATTGTCCGTGCTGGTTTTTGTAATAGGCGCTGTTTTGATTTGACCCATCAACTTTATAATCGACGCCCTGCTCAATTGCATGCTCCTCTGCGATATGTATTTTCAACTCCAGACCTTCATCCCCCCAACTTTGAAGAACAAGAGACCTCGGACTATGCATATCACAACGCACTATTTCAGAAACAAACCCCTTGTCCCCGCTTACTTTGACTTTAAACTTACCCGTCGTAACATTCTGTTGCGCAGTCATGGCTAGCTCCTCTCTGTTTAATTTAAAAGCCATAAAATTAAACCATCGCCAAGACGAGTCAGCCACTGTCACTTCTGACAGGTACCACCGATCAAATTGAACTGAATATATTAATTAGCCTTGTAAAAAAGCATATGAACCAGAAACAAGCCTTACGATAGAATCAGTAGATATCAAGGTACCGGTAAAACCTGGCCTCTGCGTGTGATTCCACATCCACAAATAACAACCCCTTCCACTGCTGGTGAATCAATCGCAGCAGAGGGGTTTTTTCTTTTGCCTGCGATCTACGTCTGGCTATCGCCGTCGTCATCGTCAGTGTCCGGCTCGTCCGTGGTCGAGTCATCATCATCCTTGCTGCCGCCCTGATCCTGATCGCCCGGTTCGGACTCGGACTTGGCCAGCACGATCACACCGCCGTGACCATGTGGCGCATTAAAACCCTGCGCTGGACCGGCAGTACTCGCCCAGGCTGCAGACGTACCGAGTGACAGCATCACCAAAACCTTCAGCAACAGCACAATGCGTTGAAAAATGCTCATAGCCATTTCCATCCTTTCGTGATTGAAGCCTGGAGTGCCGATCCGGCGCTGAATGAAATCTAGTTCCGATCAGCCGGGTTCACCAGATAGGACGCTAATGAGCGCGGGTAAATGCCCCGGTTTGGCAGATCACTTGTGAATAACCGCTATAACCGAATCAGCTAAGTGAAGGCCTTCCTTTGCGGGTATCGAGCGCCTTGGCTTGGACAGATGAACGGGTCGCCAGATAGATCAGCGGCAACGTCATCAGCGCCAGCGTCGCACTGGCAAACCACACGCTGTGCCCGCCGAAGCGCCCATACAGCTGACCACTCAGCACCGGCGACAAGAGTGCGCTCGCGCTCCAGCTCATAAAGAACAGGCCAAAATATTGGCCGCTTTTACCGCCCTGCGCATGCTGCATGACCAGCACATTCATCGGCGGCATGAAAAAAGCTTCACCCAGTGTCCAGATCACCGTCGACAGACAGACGTAAAGCAAACCGGAGCCAAACGGCAGCATTGCCAAGCCGATCGCCAGCAGCACACAACCTGCCAGCAGTTGCCGCCGTGCGCCCCAGCGCTCGCCCCAGTGCGTCAGTGGAATTTGCAGCGCCACCACCAGCATCGCATTGAGCCCGAACTGCCAACCGATGGCTTCGGTGCTCAGGTGATAGTAGTCGCGCAGGTAGTTGCCCAGCGTGCTGTAGACCGTGTCGAAAGCCATCCCGAGCAACACCGCCGCCGCCAGTAGCCAGAGAAACGCGGTGTCACGTAACGGCGCTCCAGTGCCTGTGCCCGCCTCGGCTACCTCGTCAGATTTCAGCACGGGCCGGCGCCAGGTGGTGCGCACAAACCAGAGCAACGCCAGCAGCGTCATCGCCGCACTGGCAAAAAACACCCAGCGAAAATCCGTCTGCGCCAACACCCCGCCGGCAATACCGGCGGCAGCCATGCCGAGGTTCCGCGCCACCCGGCTCAGAGCCTGAGCGCGGGGGCGCTGCGCAGGCTCGCAATACTCCATGATCAAGCGCTGGTGCAACGTACGAATCGCGCCATCGACGGTGCCGCTAAGCAACAGCAACCCGGCCAAGAGCGGCACCTGCGTCACCAGCCCGAGGAGGATCAGCACCCACATCGAAACGAAGAACAATGCCGCCGTCAGCCGCGCGGTGCGCACATGATCACTGAGCCAGCCACCGAGCATCGAGCCGATCAGCAAACCGGCGCCATACGTCGCCAGCAACCAGCCAACCGTCTCGATCGCCAGCCCCAGCTCCTGACGCAGATACAACGCCATGAACAGCTTGACCATGCTGCTCAGGCGATTGATGAACAGCAACGCGGCGAGCACCCAGGCCATCAGGCTGAAATAGCCGTCGAGACGTAGCAGGTGAATCAATCGACCCGTCATTCCGTTGACCTCTGAAAGCGGCTGGCGTGGAACCGGAACACTAACGGTCAACACTGCCGTTGTCGCGCATCAAAATGCCTGACACCAGAAAAACAGAGCCGCCCTACCCCCCCCGTGTAGGAGCTCCCGCAGGCTGCGATCTGTTGATCTTGTTTTTAAAAACCAACGTCAAAAGATCGCAGCCTTCGGCAGCTCCTACAGGGAGTATTTTTGCAGCGGGTTATTGGCAGGCAATAAAAAACCCTCGAGGCTTTCGCTTCGAGGGTTTTGGGTACAGCGGTTCAGCGCTTAGTGATGCTCACGCGTCGCACGGAATTTCACGTCCGGCCAGCGCTCTTCCATCAACGCCAGATTGACCCGCGTCGGGGCGAGGTAGGTCAGGTGACCGCCGCCGTCGACCGCAAGGTTTTCTACTGCCTTGTTGGAGAATTCTTCGAGCTTCTTCTTGTCGCCGCATTCGATCCAGCGCGCGGAGTACACGGTGATCGGCTCGTAGGAGCACTCGACCTTGTATTCCTCTTTCAAACGGCTGGCGACCACGTCGAACTGCAGCACACCGACGGCGCCGAGGATGATGTCGTTGCTGCGCTCCGGGAAGAACACCTGCGTTGCGCCTTCTTCGGCCAGCTGTTGCAGGCCCTGACGCAGTTGCTTGGATTTCAGCGGGTCACGCAGGCGAACGCGGCGGAACAGTTCCGGGGCGAAGTGCGGAATGCCGGTGAAACCGAGGGTTTCGCCTTCGCTGAAGGTGTCGCCGATCTGGATGGTGCCGTGGTTGTGCAGACCGATGATGTCGCCGGCAAAGGCTTCTTCCAGTTGCTCACGCTCAGAGGAGAAGAACGTCAGGGCATCGCCGATGCGCACGTCCTTGCCGGTGCGCACGTGGCGCATCTTCATGCCTTTTTCGTACTTGCCGGAGCAAATGCGCATGAAGGCGATACGGTCGCGGTGCTTCGGGTCCATGTTCGCCTGAATCTTGAAGATGAAGCCGGAGAACTTCTCTTCGATCGGCTCAACGGTACGTTCGTTGGCCACACGGGCCAGAGGACGCGGCGCCCAATCAACGACGGCGTCGAGGACGTGGTCAACACCGAAGTTGCCCAAAGCCGTACCGAAGAACACCGGAGTCAGCTGACCGTCGAGGAATTCCTGCTGGTTGAATTCGTGGCAGGCGCCTTGAACCAGTTCCAGCTGCTCGATGAAACGCTCGTATTCGTCGCCCAGGTGCGCGCGGGCTTCGTCCGAATCGAGCTTCTCGATGATCTTGGTTTCGGTGCGTTCGTGACCGTGACCGGCGGTGTAGACAATGATGTAGTCGTCAGCCAGGTGGTACACGCCCTTGAAGTCGCGGTAGCAACCGATCGGCCAGGTGATCGGCGCAGCCTTGATCTTCAGGACCGCTTCGATTTCGTCGAGCAGTTCGATCGGGTCGCGGATGTCACGGTCGAGTTTGTTGATGAAACTGACAATCGGCGTGTCACGCAGACGGCAGACGTCCATCAGCGCAATGGTCCGTGGCTCGACACCTTTACCGCCGTCGAGAACCATCAATGCCGAGTCGACCGCCGTCAGGGTGCGGTAGGTATCTTCGGAGAAGTCTTCGTGGCCCGGGGTGTCGAGCAGGTTGATCATGTGTTCGCGATACGGGAACTGCATGACCGACGTGGTAATGGAAATACCCCGCTGCTTCTCCATCTCCATCCAGTCGGATGTCGCATGGCGATCGGATTTACGGGATTTCACCGTACCGGCCACTGCAATCGCCTTGCCCATCAACAGGAGCTTTTCGGTGATCGTGGTTTTACCGGCATCGGGGTGGGAAATAATGGCGAAAGTGCGGCGTTTCGCGACTTCGGCGGCCTGGTTGGTCATGGGAAATCGCCTGGCGGTGATTCAAAAAAGGGCCGCGATTATAGCCCAACTCGATGCAATAACCGAACCGTTGAGCACATTAAGGGTGGCCAAATGCTGCCGCAGATGGGAACCTTTTAAAGCACGGAGACGTCCATCCCCTGTTACGAATTTTCGTCAGGGGCTGAAAAATCAGCAAGTTAGCCTGACGAGGCTGCGCTCATGGCTCGCTTTCAGACCGCTTTGCCGGTCCTGAAAAACGGCTACTTTTCGCGAACGACGCTCCCGGCAGCCAAGGCTTGGCATGCCACACGGGACTGCGCTCGCCGACTACAAAAAAAGGAGTCCGCCTGTGGCTATCCGCTATGGCAAAGGGCTGATGGGAGGTGCGGTGGTGATCGCGCTCCTGGCCCTGCTGGTCCACTGGATCGGCATCAACACGATCGAACACTACCGCGACGATTTGTTGTTTTACCTGCAAGCTCATCTGATTCTCGTCCTCGCTTCAATGCTGGCCGCCCTTGTCGTGGGCATCCCCGCCGGCATCTTCCTCAGTCGCCCGACCATGGTCGGCCGCGCTGAACGCTTCATGCAGATCTTCAATATCGGTAACACCGTGCCTCCGCTGGCCGTGCTCGCGATTGCCCTGGGCGTCCTCGGCATCGGCAGTGGCCCGGCGATCTTCGCTTTGTTCCTCGCCTCCCTGTTGCCGATCGTGCGCAACACCTACGAAGGCCTGAAAAATGTCCAAGGCTCGCTGAAAGAAGCGGCCGTCGGCATCGGCATGACGCCGCGCCAAGTGCTGTGGAAAGTCGAATTGCCCAACGCCGTGCCGATCATTGTCGGTGGTGTGCGCGTGGCCTTGGCGATCAACGTCGGCACCGCGCCGCTGGCCTTCCTGATCGGTGCCAACAGCCTCGGCAGCCTGATCTTCCCTGGCATCGCCCTGAACAATCAGCCGCAACTGCTGCTCGGCGCCGCGTGCACCGCGCTGCTGGCCTTGCTGCTCGATGGCGTCGTCACCCTCGCCAGCCGACTCTGGCTGGAACGCGGTTTGCGCACGTCTTAAGGCTTTTGCGAAGGAATACCTATGAAACGATTTAGTTTGATTCTGGGCTGCATTCTGCTGTTCGCAGGCGTCGCCCAAGCCGCTGAAAAACCGGTTATCCGCCTCGGCGCCCGGGTGTTTACCGAGCAGACCCTGCTCGCCGAAATCACCGCACAGTACCTGCGCAGCAAAGGCTACGACGCGCAGATCACCGGTGGTCTGGGCAGCAACCTCGCCCGCAGCGCCCATGAAAGCGGGCAACTGGACATGCTTTGGGAATACACCGGCGTGTCGCTGGTGGCTTACAACCATGTCACCGAGAAACTCGACAGCGCCCAGTCCTACGCCCGAGTGAAAGAACTCGACGCGAAGAAAGGCCTGATCTGGCTGACACCGTCGAAATTCAGCAACACCTACGCCCTCGCGCTGCCAAAAAAGGTCGCCGAGGAATATCCGCAGATCAACAACATCAGCCAGCTGAACGACGTGCTGCGCGCCGAGGCCAAGACCAATCATCTGGTGGCGCTGGACACCGAGTTCGCCAACCGCTCCGACGGCCTGATCGGCATGGTCGATCTCTACGGCATGAACCTGACCCGCAACAACATCCGCCAGATGGACGCGGGGCTGGTTTACACGGCATTGCGCAACGGCCAGGTGTTCGCCGGTCTGGTCTACACCACCGACGGTCGCCTCAACGCCTTCGGTCTGAAGTTGCTGGAAGACGACAAGCATTACTTCCCCGACTACACCGCCGCACCCGTGGTACGTCAGGCCTATCTCGACGCACACCCGCAACTGGCCGAACAACTCAAACCGCTGGCCGAACTGTTCGACGACGAAACCATGCGCCAGCTCAACGCGCGGGTCGATGTCGATCACGAAAGCCCATCGAAAGTTGCCGCCGATTTCCTGCGCCAACATCCGTTGAATTAAGAGAGGAGAAGTCATGGAATTCCTGAACGCCTTTTCCCATCTCGACTGGCAGCAGGTGATGCACCTGACCTGGCAGCACATCACCCTCGTCGGCATCGCCGTGACCCTGGCGATTGTCGTTGGCGTGCCGTTGGGCATTTTGATGACGCGGTTTCCGACCCTCGCCGGTCCCTTGCAAGCCAGCGCCACGGTGCTGCTGACCGTGCCGTCGATTGCCCTGTTCGGCCTGCTGCTGCCGTTCTATTCCAAGTTCGGCCAAGGCCTCGGCCCGATGCCGGCGATCACCGCCGTGTTCCTCTATTCGCTGCTGCCGATCATGCGCAACACCTACCTCGCCCTCACCGGCGTTGAACCGGGCATCCGTGAAGCCGCACGCGGCATCGGCATGACCTTCGGCCAACGCCTGCGCATGGTCGAATTGCCGATTGCGGTGCCGGTGATCCTCGCCGGCGTGCGCACCGCCGTGGTGATGAACATCGGCGTGATGACGATCGCCGCGACCATCGGCGCCGGTGGCCTCGGTGTGTTGATCCTCGCTTCCATCAGCCGCAGTGACATGTCGATGCTCATCGTCGGCGCGCTGCTGGTCAGTCTTCTGGCCATTTTCGCTGACCTGTTTCTCCAATGGCTGCAACGCTCGTTGACTCCAAAAGGACTGCTCAAATGATCGAACTTCAAAACCTCAGCAAAACTTTCCAAAGCAACGGCAAAGACGTCAAAGCCGTGGACTCGGTGAGCCTGACCGTCAATGAAGGCGAAATCTGTGTGTTCCTCGGGCCATCGGGCTGCGGCAAAAGCACCACGTTGAAAATGATCAACCGCCTGATCAAACCGACCTCGGGCAAGATCCTCATCAACGGCGAAGACACCACCGATCTCGACGAAGTGACCCTGCGTCGCAACATCGGTTACGTGATCCAGCAGATCGGTCTGTTCCCGAACATGACCATCGAAGAAAACATCGTTGTCGTGCCGAAACTGCTCGGCTGGGACAAACAGAAATGCCACGACCGCGCCCGCGAATTGATGAGCATGATCAAGCTTGAGCCCAAGCAGTATCTGCATCGTTATCCGCGCGAACTGTCCGGTGGCCAGCAACAGCGCATCGGCGTGATCCGTGCACTGGCGGCGGACGCGCCGCTGCTGTTGATGGACGAACCGTTCGGTGCGGTCGACCCGATCAACCGCGAGATGATCCAGAACGAATTCTTCGAGATGCAACGCGCGCTGAACAAGACCGTGATCATGGTCAGCCACGACATCGACGAAGCGATCAAACTCGGCGACAAGATCGCGATCTTCCGCGCCGGCAAACTGTTGCAGATCGATCACCCGGACACGTTGCTTGCGCACCCGGCCGACGACTTTGTCAGCAACTTCGTCGGTCAGGACAGTACGCTCAAGCGTCTGCTGTTGGTGAAGGCAGAAGATGCGGCGGACAACGCGCCATCGGTGAGCCCGGAAACGCCGGTGGCCGATGCGCTGGAGTTGATGGACGAGCATGACCGTCGTTATGTCGTCGTCACCTGTGCCGATAACAAGGCGCTGGGGTATGTGCGTCGCCGTGATCTGCACCGTCAGACCGGCACTTGCGCGCAATTCCTGCGTGAGTTCAACGCCACGGCGGCATACGACGAGCATTTGCGCATCCTGCTGTCGCGGATGTACGAGTTCAATCGGTCGTGGTTGCCGGTGATGGATGCCGAACGGGTGTTCCTCGGTGAGGTGACGCAGGAGTCGATTGCGGCTTATCTGAGCTCGGGCCGTTCGCGCGGGATGAAGACCAGTATCGTTTCTCCGGCTGAAGCCGTAGTCGCCTGATTACCCGCTAAAAACACAAAACCCTGTAGGAGTGAGCCTGCTCGCGATAGCGCAATATCAGTCAATGAAGATGTCGGCTGAAAAAAAGTCATCGCGAGCAGGCTCACTCCTACAGGATCGAGGGCGATACCCAGTCATTCACAAGGCGGAAAAGAATCTCAACACCTGAGAACAGGAGAGCATGCCTTGGATGGCCGTCCAGACCATCAAAATCCCCCTCACACCCTCCCCTCGCCGCCAACGTCGCCGATGTTGCCGCCATCACACTTACCCACGACTTAGCCGACATAATCCGCGAACGTGCAGGTATTTTTAACACTGGAAAATTCTCGGGGAACATCTGCCCGTCATCTCGGTCGGCTACAAAGAGTGCTGAACGCGACGCACGTCAGAAGCGTGCAAAAACGCGACATTTTTAGTTGATCTCAGGCCCCTCACGCCCTAAAGTTCGCGCCGAACGTCCATGCTGGAAACGATCCATCCGGCTCAAGTACTGACGACGAGACAGCAAGGCCAAGGGCTACGCCCCATGGCCTTTTTGCTTTCGGCGACATGCCTTGGGAAGTAGGCGAACCAAAGTGGGGATACGGAGGGCGTTCATTTGCACCCATTGTTTTTACGAGTTTGCCCATAGGAGCTCCCAACATGTCGATCAATGTCGAAGACTATTTCGCGCGCGCCACTTTTGACAAAATGAAGGCGTTCGCCGACAAACAGGAAACCCCGTTCGTGGTGATTGACACCGCGATGATCAGCCAGGCTTACGATGACCTGCGCGCCGGTTTCGAATTCGCCAAGGTCTACTACGCGGTCAAGGCCAACCCGGCCGTCGAGATCATCGACCTGCTCAAAGACAAAGGCTCGAGCTTCGACATCGCCTCGATCTACGAGCTGGACAAGGTGATGGATCGCGGCGTTAGCGCCGACCGTATCAGCTACGGCAACACCATCAAGAAATCCAAGGACATCCGCTACTTCTATGAGAAGGGCGTGCGTCTGTTCTCCACCGACTCCGAAGCCGACCTGCGCAACATCGCCAAGGCTGCACCGGGTTCAAAAGTCTATGTGCGCATCCTCACCGAAGGCTCGACCACGGCTGACTGGCCACTGTCGCGCAAATTCGGCTGCCAGACCGACATGGCCATGGACTTGCTGATTCTTGCTCGCGACCTGGGCCTGGTGCCTTACGGCATCTCCTTCCACGTCGGTTCGCAACAGCGCGACATCAGCGTCTGGGACGCAGCGATCGCCAAGGTCAAAGTGATCTTCGAACGACTGAAAGAAGAAGACGGCATTCATCTGAAGCTGATCAACATGGGCGGTGGCTTCCCGGCCAACTACATCACCCGCACCAACAGCCTGGAAACCTACGCCGAAGAAATCATCCGTTTCCTCAAAGAAGACTTCGGTGATGACCTGCCGGAAATCATTCTCGAGCCGGGCCGTTCGTTGATCGCCAATGCCGGTATTCTGGTCAGCGAAGTGGTACTGGTTGCACGCAAGTCGCGCACTGCCGTCGAGCGCTGGGTTTATACCGATGTGGGCAAGTTCTCCGGCCTGATCGAAACCATGGACGAAGCGATCAAGTTTCCGATCTGGACGGAGAAGAAAGGCGAGATGGAAGAAGTGGTCATCGCCGGCCCTACCTGCGACAGCGCCGACATCATGTACGAAAACTACAAGTACGGTTTGCCGCTGAACCTGGCGATCGGTGATCGGTTGTACTGGTTGTCGACCGGGGCCTACACCACCAGTTACAGCGCGGTCGAGTTCAATGGCTTCCCTCCGCTGAAGTCGTATTACGTGTGATCGGTATCGCTTGAAAAAAAGGCCCATGATTGGGCCTTTTTTATTTTTTGAACCAGTTTTCGAAGTGATTCAACATCTGCAAAAGCTCTTGCGCACCTACCAGAGCTGATTCGTTCTTGAAGTTCAGCATGCCCATGGTGGTCATATTTTCAGTTTGCGACAGTTCATTGCCCAAGCCCGTCGCGCGCAGGGTGATCTCCTTGACGAACACGCCCATTTGAGTATTCAACAATACAAAATCGTTGAACAGCCGCGCCACATCGGCTTGATACTCCCTCGCTCTGATTGAAGGGTCTGCAGAAGAGTAAGCAATGTCCCAGGCAGGTGTCGTGACAGTATTCCTGAACAACTCTTGTGCGACAGTCGGTTGCGAATGACACGCACACGACGGCGAATCCATGATTCGCAAAAATGCCGCATTCAATCCGAATATGGCCTCACCCATCGTGTCGATCATGCCATGCGTCGGCGTTGTCTGTCCGCTCAGACTCCAGAAGCGGCTACCCAACTCTTGGACCAGAGATCTCACGCTGTTGGGTGGAGTTCCACCCCAGTTCGTCGAGCGATAGAGGCTGTAAATTCTGCAGTCGACTTGAGCGAGAGGCTCGCTTCTGGAGCTCCTCTGCGTAATTTCCAAAGACTCGCGTCGAAATGTCGTCAGATCATCGACGTAACGACTGACCAGAGTCCTTATATTTCCAACACGCTTCCAGTGCCCTTGCAGGGTTTCCTCATAAAAGTGCACGCGGTTCAGGCGCGTATCCCAAGACAAGGCACCTCGTTGGTGGCCGCTTTGCCTGCGTGCTTCAAATACCTGTGGGGTCTTGTCGAACGTCGCTACCAACATGCCGAGCCAGCGGCTATAGCGGTCGAACACGCGTCGTTGCTGCGCAGAAAACTCATAGCTCATTGAACCTATTCCCTATGCAGGAGGTGGAAGTCTGAACACCCACCTCCTCATCTCCTGGTTATTGAGAAATGGTCTTCAGAAAGGCAACGGCCTCGGCGATTTTTGCAATGGCCTTGTCCGCACGATCTTCCACCGGCAATGCAGTGTCCTGACTGAAATCGAGCGTGAGCAGTTCGAAGTCATCAACCAGATTGGCGAATTCAGAGGCGTACTTCGAACGCCCATCGTCGAGTTCGTCCAGTGTATTGACCAACTCAATGCGCCCGGCAATGCGGGCCATATCGTTGTCGTGTTTTTGCAATTGCGCGCGCAGTTCAAGTGCTCTTTCGTTGAGCCTGCGATAGGCGGCCAGCATGTTCAGAAAGGAGATGGCCTCCCCAATACCGGCAATCAACTTTTTCAAGGTATCGATAGCCAACAGGGCGATTTGGACCTGCGGCGGAGCCAGACCGAGCGCCTTGAGACTATCGAGCGACAATCGGGCTTCCGCACCGATTTTTTCGATGCCGGCTTTGGAGATCAGATCGATCGCTTCCGAGACAGACTTCATTTCGGTAGCGAGTTTTGCCAGTTTATCCTCGGAGACGCTCTTGAGTTCCTCAGTGTCCGCAAGTTCACTGGCCAGGGTAATCAGGTGTCCCGCCGTGGCGTTACGATCATAGGGTGCGCCAAAACTCTTGTGGATACTTTGGAAATCCTGAGTTTGCGTTTTGACTTTAGCGGAGAGGTTTTTTAGTTCCGCCTCCATATCTTCACGCACCTCCTCCGCATCTTCGGGGGAGCCAAGTTCCGCCTGATAGGATTTCAGTTTTCTTTCGGCGTTGACCATGTTGATACTGATTTTCTGAGCTTTGTCGCGCAACTCGAAAGTCGTCTTGCCCACTGCCAGCGCCACACCATTCATGGAGCCAACAATGCCCGGCATGTAATCGAATTGTTCGTAAAGCATCTGCACAGAAGTATTCAGTTGCTGCACCGAAGCATTGTTCCCGCGCAGCTTGCCCATATTGAACACTGGCTGAGCGGCGCTGACTGATAAACCATACATTGCTGTTCGACTCCGAATTCCAAGATTATTTTTTTCGTACTCCTTATCGGCCTCTGCAAACACCGCAAGCAACTGATCGGCACTGGATTTGATCTGCTCCCAAGGCGCGACGATATCGATGATCTGATTCTTGAATCGACGCAACGACGCGGCCTCGTCGATTTTTGCGACCTCAGCAATAGAGCCGCTTACATAATCACTGAGTGCATTCCAGACCAGCATGAGATTCTGGGTGGCCACTTCGGCTTCGATCGCGACATAACTCAGGTTTTGAAGATCGTCGCGGACCTTGTTTAAAGAGCTCAGCGTTTGATTCCTGCTGGCCATCTTCTGGTTATCTGCTTGCTGCAGCAGCTTCAACGCATTGCGTTCACGGCGTATCTGTTCTGCCTTGACGCCTTGATAGATGCCCATGACCAAGCCGGGAATGCTGAAGCTTGCCGCAGCCTTGATCGCTTCCTGAACAAGCTTTTCGTACTGCTTGTTCAACTCATCGATTCCAGCAGAACGCTGATCCATTTGCCCCTGCAGCGCTTTGATATCGGCCGCATAGGTGTTCCTCGAAACGAACTCCAGGCGCAGCTTGATTTCCGGCAGGACGGTTTCACGCATATCGATGCCGAAGCTGTCCAGCTCCCCGCGGACTTGTTGAGCTTTCTGGTGACAAAGCCGAATCTTGCTCAAAAGATCATTGAGATAACTGCGGATGTCGGTGACATCACCTGGTGCAAGTTCAAGATCAGGAAGTCCCGGGATCTGTCGTTGCAGTTTCAGATATTCTTCAGCGGAGGAAATATCATGCGCTTCAAGGTATTTCGAAACTTTCAACTCTTCATACACTTCTACAATGGCTGTACCGGTACGAATAATGCTGCCGGCAAATATCTTCAGATCGGTTCCCGTCAGCATGATTTTCTCGCGCAAGGGCGACCAGCGTCGCGCATGCTGATAAGTCATGCTGAAGGTGCGCAGAAAATCGCGGGCAGTACGCCCTGTGCCGCCGTCATCACCGGCGCCATAATTTAAGTAAGCAGCAACATCGTCGAGTTGAATCGGCAGGGACAAGCCCAGAGTTTCATATTTTCTGAGGCTGATGATTTGTTCTTTCGTCAGCTGTATGCCGGTTTCCCGGTTGTACTCCTCACCTTCACCCAAAGAGGCACTTACAAAAATCATCGGGGCTTTGGTGGCGGCTTCGATCACCTTGTTATTCATCTTGATGTCCATGGAGACTCCTTGTCTTCTTGGAAATTTAATATTGATTATTTACTCATGACACTGAAGTTCTCATCACCTGAAAATCCTTAATCAGCGCCGCAAACAACCTAGTGGTAAAAAATCACCCAGCACAAGCACTAAAACATTAAAGAAAAATACAAGCCCCACATCAACAACAAGTCACACTCAATCATTTTACTCAAGAGCAAAACTACGAATAACCTGAGAACTCAAACAACACTTAAAAAAGGAATTATAAAGTGCAATCGAGTTCAACCCCGCTTATCACCAGAGACGACATTCGTAAAATAAAAAACTACGTCAGCGCCTCCAGAAACTTGCCTCGCACAGTCGAAGACGTAGCGATCCAGTTAAAAACAACGCACACCGGTATTGTCGGGCTTGAGCTGATTGACATCGTCACACTCAATCACACAATTATTAACAATGCCAATTCCTGGAACGATATCGAATATTCGATGAAGCAACTGGCCGGAAGCCTGGCAACATTTTCGGAAGACCTGGAAAGCTTCGGCCAGGATGTTATCGATGCGATCGTGACGATGCCTGGCTATATCAATTATCTCGGTACTATCGATACGCTGACAGAGGAAGAGATCAACAGCCTGCCGCCGCTGGAGATTGGCAGAGAAGAGAAAAACCGGTTCGGCTCGATCCAGGAGTTCCTCGGTTTCATTGCAATTTCAATTGACGATAAAAAACTCAGCAGTATGGAGGTCGCCGCTCGACTCAAGAATTTCAAGGCCGAGCTGAACGACAAGGTTGCACCGGGCATTGGTGAAAAACTGAAACTGGCTGGCGACGAGCAGATCAATCAACAGATCAGCGAATTGAATCGCGCCATTGATGAAGCGCAAAAACGTATTGAAGAAAAGACTCGGGAAACCGATCCTGGCTTCTTCGAAAATATTCTTGGCTTTATCGTCGGAATCAACGCGCCTCCGTCGATATATTACCGTCATCTTGAGATGCAACAGAAAACACACTTGAGACCGCTGATTGCCCAGCGCGAGCTACTGACCGAACAAGTCAAACAGAAAAACGTACTCGCCGGTACTCTGCTGGAGTTTCAGGCGGGACTGGACAGTATTTCGATCTACGTGGATGGCGCAATCCAGAGTACCTCGCAACTCGAGACCCTCTGGCTCTCCATCACCGATTACATCAAGGCTTCACAAAACAAAATAATCAGCATGCATGACTTCCTGACCCTAAGAAGCTTCGTCTCGAGTTTAAAAGTCGTACTAAAAAACTGGAAAACCGTCCAACTCAATGCCAACCAGCTAATCATTGCATTTGATTAACTTTATTTACCTGATCAAGAAAATACTTCCATGACTAATACTAACTACGTACTCCCTGACCTTGGCCGTGTTCGAGAAAGCCGTGAGGCTATTCGTTATCAGGCAATCACTGGCTCGGCCAACCTCTACATTAAAGCGTTGAGCGATGAACTGATCAGTCTGAACGCTGCGATCAACGATATGGACCAAACGGCTGCCAACAGCATCACTTCGGCAATAACTGCGCTCGACACAGATGACCTGGAGGATAACCTGCAGTCTCTGGCCAGCCTTCAGGGAAGTGAGTCGACTGCCAAAATTGAAAATGCCCGAAAGTTATACTCAGAAGCCGTCACGCAACTGATGAAGCTGAGTACCGATCAAATGATAAAACTGCACTCGACATTTAAAGACAGTGTGTTTGGTGTAGAAAGCGTCACCATCAGCAACAATCGCTTCAGGATCGACGAACTGGCCAGCGCGAAAATCGATCTTGATCGCGAGCACACAGCCGAACAAATCCCGCTGGCGGAATTGCAACAAGACGAAGCCGTCCTGAATGTGGCGATCACCGAATTTGAAAAGCTGAGCTTCATTGACCGGATCAAACCACTGCTCGAGCAGTTGCGCTCGATGATCGGCAACAAGCCCAAAACTCCTGAAGCTGCGGCACTGGAAGCCGGCCTGGCGGTTGCCAACAAGTTTCTCGACGAGGCTAACGAGCTGATCAAATACAAAGACTTGATCAGTGCCCGACAAATCATCCAGACACGCATTGTCCAACGTGAAGAACGCGTGATCTCACTGAAAAAGCAATTGCAGGAAAACGCCAACAAGACCCGACAGTTGCAGGACACGCAGAAAGTGTTGCCCCATCGGCAGATTTATCTCAGTGAAGTCAACAAACTGATTGAAGCGCTGTCGAGCTTTCTCACGGCCGTTAAGACTTCGAGCAAAGATGAACTGTTGATCCGCGGCGAACACCTGCTGAAACACAGCCAGGCGCTGCGCAATTACCTCAATCAGCTACAGGGACGCTGGCTGCGCGGCTGATCAGAGTGCATGCCCTTCATTGCTCTTGAAGGGCATCGCTGCTGGCCTCAAGCAGCAGCATCCGCCGGCGGTAGGCGTGTGCCATTTCACGCATTTGAGGATGCGCACAAGCCAGAAGCGAATCGCTGCCGACCCGCAAAAAGTTCAGGTTACCGCCCTCAAGTGCCTGGCGCAGCCAGTGCAGCGCCTCATCGATTCGGCCGTCGTCCGCCAACACTGCCGCATGACTGAACTGCCCGCGAAAGTCCCCACCTTCGGCAGAACGCCGATACCAGTCACGCGCGCAGACGGGATCTGCCGGGCACTCGCGCCCTTCCTCCAGATAACGCCCCAACAGATTCATCGACTTCGCATGCCCGCTTTCAGCGGCACGCTGATACAGCGCCAGCGCTTGAAGTTGATCCACCGCCACACCGCGACCGGTCGCCAGCAGATTCGCCAGGTTGTACATCGCCCAATCCAGCCCACCGTCTGCAGCTATTCGATAATGCGCTGCCGCAACCACAGCATCCGCCGCGCAACCCCAGCCATGTTCATGACAACGACCCAGCATGTTGCGCGCCATCAGATGGCCGCGCCCGGCCGCGATGCCAAACCAGCGCAGCGCCAGCGCCTGATCCTGCGCGATGCCTTGGCCATCCAGCAGAATCTGTCCGAGTAAAGCCTGCGCTTCGACAACGCCCTCACCCGCTGCGAGCAAAATCGCCTGTGCCGCGCGAGCCGGGCTTTCTTCGAGCATCGCGCTGAGTTGCGCGCCGTCGAGGACTTCCTCACGACGAATCTGAAAACTCATACCTCGACCCAGCGACGCAACAGATTGTGATAGGTGCCGGTGAGGCGAATCAGCGACGGATGATCGGGCAGGTCGTGCGTGAGTTGCTGGATCGCGCCGTCCATCTCGAACAGCAGCGCGCGCTGACTGTCTTCGCGCACCAGACTTTGTGTCCAGAAGAACGACGCATAGCGCGCGCCGCGAGTGACCGCGTTGACCTTGTGCAGGCTGGTGCCGGGGTACAAGACCATGTCGCCGGCGGGCAATTTCACTTGTTGGGTGCCGTAGGTGTCCTGGATTTCCAGCTCGCCGCCGTCGTAATCCTCAGGTTCGCTGAAGAACAGGGTGGCCGACAGATCGGTGCGCACGCGCTCGATGCTGCCCTTGGGCTGCCGCACGGCGTTGTCGATATGGAAGTCGAAGCTGCCGCCTGCCGTGTAACAGTTTACTAACGGCGGAAAGACTTTATGCGGCAATGCGGCGGACATGAACAATGGATTTTTCCATAGCCGCTCAAGCATCGCCGCACCGATTTCCTTGGCCAGCGGATGGCCTTCAGGCAATTGCAAATTGTGCTTGGCCTTGGCCGACTGAAAGCCAGCGGTGATCTTGCCATCGGCCCAATCCGCCTGCTCCAGTGCCTGGCGAATGCGCTGCACCTCGTCTTTCGCGAACAGTGCGGGGATGTGCAGCAGCATGGCGATGTCACCTGATGGCAAAGAGGCGGCAATGGTATTGATTCTTATTGGCCGTGTAAAACCCGAGAGACGAATGAACTGGCAAAAACCGTAAGGTTAAATTGTAAAGAATGTAAATTCAGTGCAGTTAGCAATATTTCGCAATTGATACAGATACCTGTTTAACCTATATTCCGCCGCCTCAAATCCTTGGGGAGGGGAATTACAATGGCACGTCAACAAGCACAATTACCGGTCAGTTCACCACGTTTGCTCGCCTCGGCTATTGGCGTAGCGATTACCGCCGGCTCCGCCGGGCACATGGTCTTCGCTGCCGAAAAAACCGACAGCAAAGCCTCCGGCAATGCCATCGCACTGGACGCCACCGCCATCAACGGCGAAGCGCAGGACCCAACGTCCTACCAGGTCGAGAAAGCCTCCTCGCCCAAGTACACCGCACCGCTGGTCGACACACCGCGTTCGGTGACGGTTATTCCGCAACAAGTCTTGAAAGACACTGGCGCCCTGAACATGCAGGACGCGCTGCGCACCGTACCGGGCATCACGTTCGGCGCCGGTGAAGGCGGCAACCCGCAGGGTGACCGTCCGTTCATTCGCGGTTTCGACGCGCAGGGCGACACCTACCTCGACGGCGTGCGCGACACCGGTTCGCAGAGCCGCGAGATCTTCGCCGTGGAAAACATCGAAGTCAGCAAAGGCCCGAACTCCGCCATCGGTGGGCGTGGCGCGGCAGGCGGCAGCATCAACCTGGTGAGCAAGAAAGCGCACCTGGGCAACTCGTTCGACGGCGGTTTCACTTGGGGTTCCGACCAGACCCAGCGCTACACCCTCGACGGCAACTACCAGTTCAGCGACACCGCTGCCGGCCGTCTGAACCTGATGAGCCACGAAAGCAACGTCGCCGGTCGTGACAGCGTCGACTACGACCGCTGGGGCATTGCACCATCGCTGGCGTTTGGCCTGGGCACCGACACCCGCGTCAACCTCGACTACTACCATCTCGAAAGCAACGACACCCCGGATTCGGGCATCCCTTACACCATCCCGACCGGCGGCTCTGCGGCACGCACCAAGTCCAATCCGGACAAGCCTTACGCCGGTGGCGACCACAGCAATTTCTACGGTCTGGATCGCGATTTCCGCAAGGGTCGTACCGACACCGCGACCTTCGCCATCGAGCATGACCTGAGCGACTCGCTGACGATCAAGAACACCCTGCGTCACGGCACCAGCATGCAGGATTACATCCTCACCCAGCCGGACGACAGCAAGGGCAACGTCAACAACGGCAGCGTCTGGCGTCGTGCCAACACTCGGGTGAGCAACACCGAGACCACCACCAACCAGACCGATCTGTTCGGCAATTTCTACGTGGCCGGCTTCAAGAACAGCTTCTCCACGGGCGTCGAGTACACCCGTGAGGAAAGCCAGAAGTCCTCGTACAACGTCAACACCGACACCACGCCGCGCACCAGCGCCGTGACCACCAACTGCAACCCGGGGCTGATTGGCGCAGCCAGTGGCTACAACTGCACCTCGCTGTCGAACCCGAACCCGAACGATCCGTGGAACGGCGCGATCTCGCGCAATTACGCCGGCACCGACACTCAGGCCGACACTTACGCGCTGTACGTGTTCGACACCTTGGAGTTGAACCAGCAATGGCTGCTGAACATGGGCCTGCGTTACGACCACTTCGACACCGACTACAAGAGCTACAACAACGCCGGCAACACCACCTCCAAAGGTGCTGACACCAGCGAGTTCGTCACCGGCCAGTTCGGCGTCGTCTACAAGCCTGCGGAAAACGGCAGCATCTACGCTTCCTACGCCACCTCGGCCACCCCGCCGGGCAACACCTTGGGCGAAGGCATGGACGGCAACCCGTTGGGCGGCACTGCGGATCGCAACGGCAACCTGCTGAGCAGCGACATGGAGCCGGAAACCACCAAGAACTACGAGATCGGTACCAAGTGGGATCTGCTCAACGATCGCCTGTCGCTGACCGCTGACATCTTCCGCACCGAGAAAGAAAACGCTCGTGTGCAAGTCGATACGACTTCCTACGAAAACGCCGGCAAGACCCGCGTACAAGGCGTCGAACTGTCGGCCAGCGGCAAGATCACCGACAAGTGGCAAGTGTTCGCCGGTTACGCCTACATGGACAGCGAACAAGTCGACGGCGGTCCACTGGGCCGGGCCAACGATGGCAATGAACTGCCTAACACGCCGAAAAACAGCGCCAGCCTGTGGACCACTTACCAGGTCACGCCGAAGCTGACCATCGGCGGCGGTGCGTTCTATGTTGATGACGTATTCGGCAGCGTGGCCAATACCACCATGGTCGATTCGTATGTTCGTTACGACGCGATGGCCGCGTACAAGCTGACCAAGAACGTCGACCTGCAACTCAACGTGCAGAACCTGACCAACGAAACCTACTACGACAAAGCCTTCTCGACCCACTTCGCCAACCAGGCGGCGGGCCGTACGGCACTGTTGAGCACCAACTTCCACTTCTGATCCTGTAGGAGCCGCGGCACGCTGCGATCTGTTGATCTTGATCTTTAAAAGCAAAATCAAAAGATCGCAGCCTTCGGCAGCTCCTACAAAAACAGTCGGCCCCGTTCATTCAGTTGAACGGGGCTTTTCTGCGTAATAAAGAACGCTTCTCGATAACCCACGGCATAATGCGCGCCGTGAAGACTATTTTCGAACGGACGGCGAGTGACGTGTTGAAGAAAACCCTGTTCCAGTTGCACTGGTTTTTTGGCATCACCGCAGGGCTGGTGCTGGCCCTGATGGGCATCACCGGCGCGACCTATTCGTTTCAGGACGAGATCCTGCGGGCGCTGAACCCGTCCGTGTTGCAAGTGGAAAAACAGGTTGCCGGGGTACTGCCTCCGGTAGAGCTGGTGGAGCGCATTGAAGCCACCTCGGGCAAGACCGTGTCGATGCTCTGGGTCGAGACCGACAGCGGCAACGCCGCGCGCGTCTACTTCACGCCGCCCAAGGGTGAACGTCGCGGCGAGATGCGCTACTTCGATCCGTACACCGGCGAGTTCATGGGCGATGCCGTCGGCCAGGATTTCTTCGGCCTGATGCTGCAACTGCACCGCTTCCTCGCGATGGGCGATACCGGCCGCAACATCACCGGCGCCTGCACCTTGATCCTGCTGTTCTTCTGCCTCTCCGGCCTGTACCTGCGCTGGCCGCGTCAGTGGAACAGCTGGCGCGTGTGGCTGACGCTGGACAGGAAGAAAAACGGCCGTGCGTTCAACTGGGATCTGCACTCGGTGGCCGGCACCTGGTGCCTGCTGGTCTATCTGCTGCTGGCGTTGACCGGGTTGTCGTGGTCGTACGAGTGGTACAACAAGGGCCTGACCAAACTGCTTTCCGACGCACCGCAAAACGAACGTGTACGCGGCGGTCGCGGACCAGCGCCGGAAGGCCCGGCACCCACCGCCGATTACGCAGCGATGTGGAGCAGCATCTACAGCGCCGCCGGCCCGGGCCTGTCTGCCTACAACATCCGCATGCCGCCAGTCGCCGGCCAACCGGCGACGGTCTTCTACCTGCTCGACAGCTCGCCGCATGATCGCGCGTTGAACCAGATCACCCTCGACCCGGCCACCGGCATCGTCAAACGCGTCGACCGCTACGCCGACAAGAGCTTCAAGGCGCAACTGCTGACCAGTATTTATGCGCTGCACGTCGGCAGCTATTTCGGCCTCGTCGGACGGATCATCATCTCGATCGCGGCGGTGTGCATGCCGCTGTTTTTCATCACCGGATGGCTGCTGTATCTCGATCGCCGACGCAAGAAAAAGCAGATCAAGGATGCGCGCAAAGGTCTCGAACAACCGGCCGGTGATGCTTCAGCGTGGCTGATCGGTTTCGCCAGCCAAAGCGGTTTTGCCGAACAATTGGCGTGGCAGACTGCCGGGCAATTGCAGGCCGCCGGGTTGCCGGTGAAAGTGCAGCCGCTGGCGAATGTCAGCGAGCAGGATCTGCGTGAATCGAACAACGCGCTGTTTGTGGTCAGCACCTTTGGCGACGGCGAAGCACCGGACAGCGCCCGTGGTTTCGAGCGCAAAGTGCTGGGCAAAGCCTCGACACTCGGCAGCTTGAACTACGCCGTACTCGGTCTCGGTGATCGTCAGTATCAGAACTTCTGCGGCTTCGCCAAACGCCTGCATCAATGGTTGAGCGAACACGGCGGCAAGACCTTGTTTGCCCCCGTAGAAGTCGACAGCGGCGATCCATACGCGCTGCGCCACTGGCAGACGCAACTCGGTCTGCTCACCGGACAAGCGCCGGTCGATACCTGGCAAGCGCCGAGCTACGACAACTGGACGCTGACCCGCCGCGAACTGATGAACCCGGACAGCAGCGGTGCACCGGTTTATCTATTGGCATTGAGCGCACCGAACACCAGCAGCTGGCTGGCCGGTGATCTGGTCGAAGTGCTGCCGCGCAACTGCCCGTGGGCCATTGAACATTTCCTCGACGGCCTCGGCATTCGTGGCGAGACCCCGGTGAAAATCAATGGCCTCGACGAGCCGCTGGAAGTCGCACTGGCTTCGCGTCAGTTACCGGAACATCGCGCACATCTGGTCGGTCTGCACGCGCAGGCGCTGGTCGATGCGATGGTGCCGCTGGCCATGCGCGAATACTCGATCGCCTCGATTGCCGCCGACGGTGTGCTGGAGTTGATCGTGCGTCAGGAACAACACGCCGATGGCACGCTTGGCATCGGTTCTGGCTGGTTGACCGAACACGCGCCAGTGGGCGGCAGTATCAGCCTGCGCGTGCGCCGCAACAGTGGATTCCACCTGCCAAACACGCCGGTGCCGATGATTCTGTTGGGCAACGGCACCGGTCTGGCCGGGCTGCGCAGTCTGCTCAAGGCGCGGATTGCCGATGGTCAGCAGCGTCAGTGGTTGCTGTTTGGCGAGCGTAATCGTGAGCACGATTTCCTTTGCCGTGCGGAGCTGGAAGAGTGGTTGGTCAATGGTGATCTGGCGCGACTGGATCTGGCGTTTTCGCGGGATCAGGCCGAGAAGATTTACGTGCAGGATCGCCTGCGTGAGTCGGCTGACGAGCTGAAGAAATGGCTGACGGACGGTGCGGTGATTTATATCTGCGGCAGCCTGCAAGGCATGGCCTCAGGCGTGGACCAGGTACTCAACGACGTCCTCGGCAGCGCCGTAGTCGAACGCCTGATCGAACAGGGCCGCTACCGCCGCGACGTCTACTGAAAACACCCCTGTAGGAGCTGCCGCAGGCTGCGATCCTTTGATCTTGCCCTTAAAAAAAATCAAAAGATCGCAGCCTGCGGCAGCTCCTACAGGGGTGGTCATACCGGTTGTAGTTTTTGTTCGAAAACGGCTATGCCATTCAAATCGCGCAACACCACACTCATCTCCCCGCTCTGCCCTTCGATATTCACCTCGCCAAAAAACTGGAAACCGGCAAACGGTGATGCGTTCTGCGTCGGCGGCGCCTTCTCGAACACCACTTCCGGGCCAAAGGTTTTATCCAGCGGATTCGGTCCGAAACTGCCAGCGTTCAACGGCCCGGCGACAAACTCCCAGAACGGTTCGAAATCCTGAAACGCCGCACGGTCCGGGTGATAGTGATGCGCTGCGCAGTAATGCACGTCGGCCGTGAGGAAGACGAAATTGCGTACCTGCTGCGCGCGCAGGAATCCGAGCAACTCAGCAATTTCCAGTTCGCGCCCCTGCGCCGGTCCGGGGTCGCCGTTGGCCACCGCTTCCCAGCGCGCGACACCTGGGCTGACCTCGCCATCCGGAACGCCAAGGCCAATCGGCATGTCGGCGGCGATGACCTTCCACTGGGCTTTGGAATGCTTCAAGCCACGCTTGAGCCAGTCCAGTTGTTCACGCCCCAGGAACGGTTTCGCCGCGCCGAGGTTGTCGTCATTGGCGCCGCGATAACTGCGCATGTCGAGCACGAAGACATCGAGCATCGGCCCGTAACTCAGCTTGCGATAAATCCGTCCGCCACCGTCGGCGGCTTGCAGGCGCATCGGTGAATATTCCAGCCAGGCTTTTCGCGCGCGACCGACCAGGGTGTGGATATCTTTCTCCTGATAACGCTCGTCGAGCTGCTTGCCCGGCGACCAGTTGTTGACCACTTCATGGTCGTCCCACTGCCAGATCTGCGGCACCTCGGCGTTGAAACGGCGGATGTTTTCATCCATCAGGTTGTAGCGGTAGTTGCCGCGATAGTCGTCGAGGGTCTGCGCGACTTTGCTCTTGGCTTCGGTGGTGAGGTTGCGCCAGATGCGGCCGTTTTCGGCGGTGAGCTGAGCGGGCACCGGGCCGTCGGCGTAGATGGTGTCGCCGCTGTGGATAAAGAAGTCCGGCAGACGCAGGCGCATGGCTTCGTAGATGCGCATGCCGCCGATGTCCGGGTTGATGCCGAAGCCCTGGCCGACGGTGTCGCCGCTCCAGACGAAACGCAGATTGCGCCGTGCCGTCGGTGCGCTGCGCAGGTGGCCGAGCCATGGTTCGCTGGCGACACCGGTGCGGGCATCCTTGAAATACACGCGATAGAAAATCGCCTGATCGGCGGGCAGCCCGGTGAGCTCTACGCGGGCGGTGAAATCGCTGCGGGCATCGGCGAGCGCCGAGACCTGCCGGCGTGGATTGCGGAACTGGCTGCGGGTGTCCCACTCGACCACCATATGCGCCGGGCGATCGCTGCGACTCCAGATCATCGCGCGATCCCCTTGCAGGTCGCCGGACTGCACGCCATCGGTCAGTTGCGGCCGATCCTTGACCGAAGCAATCACCGCCGGCGCCAAGCCAGGCATCAGTAATCCGGCGCCGACAACCTGCATGACACGCCGGCGACCGGGGTTGAAATCGCTCATGCTGTTCTCCCTGAAAAAAGGAAAACTTAAGCACGCCATCATTACCCGCAAATGACACCTGCCACACCACAAATCCAATGTAGGAGTGAGCCTGCTCGCGATAGCAGTCTATCTGCCAATATTCATGTCACTGACAGACCGCTATCGCGAGCAGGCTCACTCCTACAAGGGATTTGTGGGGGCGGTCAGGCCTTGGTGGGTTCCAGGGCCAACTCGACGGCTTCGGGGCGTTTGACCGTGGCATAGACGACGGCGGTCAACAGACTCCCCGCGACAATCGCCAGCAGATACAGCAACGCGTGGTTGATCGCATTCGGAATCGCCAGCACAAACAAGCCACCATGCGGCGCCATCAGCTTGCAGCCGAAATACATCGACAATGCACCGGTCAACGCCCCGCCGGCGATGCTTGCCGGGATCACCCGCAACGGGTCTTTTGCGGCGAACGGAATCGCCCCTTCGGAGATAAAGCACAGCCCCAGCACCAGCGCCGCTTTACCGGCCTCGCGCTCAGTCTGGGCAAACTTGCGCCGGGCAATGAACGTGGCGATGCCCAGGCCAATCGGCGGCACCATGCCCGCCGCCATGGTCGCCGCCATCGGTGCATAACTCTGCGAGGCCAATAACCCCACCGAGAACGCATAGGCGGCTTTGTTGATCGGCCCGCCGAGGTCGACGCACATCATGCCGCCGAGTAACACACCGAGCAGAATCGCGTTGGTGGTGCCCATGCTGTCGAGGAAATGCGTGAGCGCCGCGAGCATGCCCGCAACCGGTTTACCGACCACATAAATCATCACCAGTCCCGTAAACAGGCTGGCGAACAACGGGATGATCAGAATCGGTTTCAGCGCTTCAAGACTCTGCGGCAACGCGACATATCGACTGATCGCCTTCGCCGCATAACCGGCGATAAAACCGGCGACGATACCACCGATAAATCCGGCGCCCAGAGTGCTCGCGAGCAAACCGCCGATCATCCCCGGCGCCAGGCCTGGGCGATCAGCAATCGAATAGGCGATGTAACCCGCCAGCAACGGCACCATCAATTTGAACGCGGTCTCGCCACCAATCTGCATCAGCGCAGCGGCCAGCGTGCCTTCCTCCTTGAACGCAGTGATGCCGAACACGAATGACAACGCGATCATCAAACCACCGGCCACGACCATCGGCAGCATGAACGACACGCCGGTCAGCAGGTGTTTGTAGACGCCGGTCTTCTCTTGCCTGGCCGGTGCCTTGCCGTCACTTGCCGCACTTTCCACAACAGCTTCGGCCAAGGCTTTTTTCAGCGTCGCTTCGGACTGCTTCAAGGCGATGCCGGTGCCACAACGATAGATTTTTTTGCCGGCGAAACGCTCGGTGGCGACTTCGATATCCGCCGCCAGCAACACCACGTCTGCCTCAGCAATCGCCGCTGCGCTCAACGGGGTTTTCGCGCCCACCGAGCCTTGGGTTTCGACCTGCAGTTCATAGCCCAGACGCTTGGCGGTTTGCTGCAAGGCTTCGGCGGCCATGAAGGTGTGGGCGACACCGGTCGGGCACGCGGTGATGGCGACGATGCGTGGCGCACGCGGCGCATCAGCAAGCGGTTTAGCTTCGCTGGCAACGTAAACTTCAGCCTCTTCAGCACCACGACGCAGCACTGCTTCAACATCCTGCAACGCCTGCGCCGGGGCAATCTGGAAAACCCGTTTGCCGACAAAGCGCGTCATGTCGACCGCACCTGTGGCGACCAACAAAACCCACTCCGCCGCCGCAATCGTCGCCGCCGACAATTCGCGCTCAGGGTGCGCTGCATCGACCACTTCAACGCTGGTGCTCCAGCCCTGACGCTGCGCCGCCGCATCGAGCAAACGCGCGCACAGCACACTGGTGACCATGCCGTTCGGGCAAGCCGTAACAATGGCTAACTTCATGACAAACCCTCTTATTGTTCTGTCAGGGGGCGCACGCGCACGCCCTGTTCGAGCTGCGCCAGTTGCGCGCGGTCGTTGATGCCGAAACCGATCTGGGTCACCGCCATCGCGGCAATCGCGGTGGCGGTGCGCAGGGTTTGTTCAGGCGTGTCGGCGCTGAGCAAACCGTGGAGCATGCCGGCCAGCAACGAATCGCCGGCACCGACCGTGCTGGCGACGCTGACCTTGGGTGGCGTGGCGTGCAGGGCCGAACCGACGCTGAACCAATTCACACCGTCGGCACCGTGGGAGATCACCACGTGCTCGATGCCTTGCGCGTGCAATTGCGCCGCTGCTTGCGCTTCGGCGGCGTGAGAAACCACCTCGCAACCGAGCGCATCGGCGAGTTCTTCAGTGTTCGGTTTGATCAGCCATGGACTGGCCTGCAACGCCGCACGCAATGCTTCACCGCTGCTGTCGAGGGCGACTTTCAAGCCGAGCTGATTGAGCCGTTCGATCAGTTCACGCAACCACTGCGCCGTGACCCCGCGCGGCAAACTGCCGGCGACCACCACAGCGTCGTGACCCGGCGCAACCTGCACCAGACGATCGAGCAACGCCTGCTGTGCAGCCGCATCGACCACCGGCCCCGGGCCGTTGATATCGGTGATGCGTCCGCTCTGCTCTGCCACTTTGATGTTGCTGCGCGTCTCGCCCGGCACGCGGACGAACGCGTCGACAAAACCGCGCTTGGCGAACAGGGTTTCGAACGCTTGCAGGTTGTCCTCGCCGAGAAAGCCGCTGACCGTTACTTGATGGCCGAGGTCGGCAAGTACCTGCGCGACGTTCACGCCTTTGCCGGCGGCGTGGGTGTGCATCTCGTCGCTGCGATTGACCTGACCGGCGTCCAGACGCGGCAACTCAACGGTGAGGTCGAGCGCCGGGTTGAGGGTCAGGGTAAGAATCTTGGCCATTACAGGGCCTCCACTAATGCGCGCACTTCGTTGGCGCTGCCCACGGCCAGGGCGTGTTGAGCAAGGGTTTGCGCCTGAGTCAGGCTGAGTTCACGGATGCGCGCCTTCACTTCAGCAATGCTGCGCCCGGACACGCTGAGTTCATCGACACCGAGGCCGACCAACACCGGCACCGCCAGCGGATCCGCCGCCAGTTCGCCGCAGACGCCTACCCATTTGCCGTGGGCATGGGCGGCGCGCACGGTGATATCGATCAGTTGCAGTACGGCCGGGTGCAAGCCGTCCGCCTGAGCCGACAAGGTCGGGTGACCACGGTCGATGGCCAGGGTGTATTGCGTGAGGTCGTTGGTGCCGACGCTGAAGAAGTCGACTTCTTTGGCCAATACCGGCGCGAGCAATGCGGCGGACGGCACCTCGATCATGATTCCCATTTGCAGATCGGCGACCGGGATTTCCAGACGCAAACGCTCGGTCATGTCGCGAGCCTGGCGCCATTCTTCGACGCTGCCCACCATCGGAAACATGATCCGCAGCGGCCGGTTGTCCGCCGAACGCAGCAACGCGCGCAGTTGCGCTTCCATGATCTGCGGACGCTGCAAGGTCAGGCGAATGCCGCGCACGCCGAGGAACGGGTTTTCTTCCTTGGCGATCGGCCAATACGGCAGCGGTTTGTCGCCGCCGACATCCAGCGTGCGCACCACCAGCGGACGACCGCCGAGGCCGTCGAGCACGCGGCGGTATTCGGCTTCTTGCGTGGCCTCGTCCGGCGCTTGCGGGTGGGCCATGAAAATCAGTTCGGTGCGCAGCAGACCGATGCCTTCGGCGCCCTGCTCCACCGCGCTGATCACCCCGGCGCTTTCGCCGATATTGGCGAACACTTCGACCGCGTGACCGTCGGTGGTGTGTGCCGGTTGGTGGCGTTGTTCGGCGGCAATCTTCAAGCGTTGTTCGCGAGTGTCACGTTCTTCGGTGGCGCGTTGCAGAGTACCGGCATCAGCGTCGACGTGCAGGCGACCGCGTTGACCGTCAAGCAGCAACGGCGTGCCCGGCGCCAGCAACAACACCGCTGCGCCAGCACCGACCAGCGCCGGAATGCCGAGGGCTCGCGCAACGATAGCGCTGTGCGCGGTGGCGCCGCCGCGTGCGGTGAGAATCCCCGCGACGCGCGCCGGGTCCAGCCGCGCGACGTCGGACGGGCCGACCTCGTCCATCACCAGAATGTACGGTTGCTCAGGTTCGCTCGGCGTCTGCACGCCACACAATTGCGCGAGCACACGGCGGCCGACGTCCCGCAGGTCCGCCGCACGCTCGGCGAGCAAGGCATCCTGCAGCGCTTCCTGTTGTTTGGCCGCTGCTTCGATCACCGCCATCCACGCTGCTTCCGCGCTTTCGCCTTGCTTGAGGCGGGTGTCGACTTCGTCGGTGAGTTCCGGGTCGTCGAGCATCTCCTGATGGGTGATGAAAATCTCGCGGATGGCTTTGGCTTTGCTGCGTTCGATCAGCCCCTGAATGTCGTTGCGCACATCGCTGAGCGCTTGCTTGAGACGTTCGCGCTCGATGGCGGCGGACTCGCCACGCAACGGGTAATCGATGCTTTGCTGCACTTGAATATGCGCCGGTCCGATGGCGATTCCGGGCGCTGCCGGGATCGCCTGCAACTGAGCGCCGGACGCCGGAGCGATCAGCATTTCGGCGATGTCGGCGAGCACTTCGCGCTGCTGACTGACGGTGGGCAGCGGCTCGACTTCTTCGCCGAGGCCTTGTTCGATAGCCGAGAGCAACGCCGGCAAGGCATCGGCGGCGATACTTGGTTCGGCGATCAGCTCAAGCACCTGACCGCGACGGGCGCCAAGGCTGAGCAGTTTGCTCAGGCTTTTCACCGACACGGCGCTGTCCTGACCGTCGACGATGCGCACGCGAATCTCGCCGTCAAAACGCTTCGCCAGTTGCGCGAGGATCTTCGCCGGGCGCGCGTGCAAGCCGTGGGCGTTGGCCAGCGCAATGCGTGCGCTCGGCCAGTCGGCGGGCAATTCACCACCGAGCACTTCGAGGACTTTGCGGCTGCTGGTAGCGCGGCCCAGTTCATGACCGCGACCTTCGATGAGCAACGCGCACAGGCGTTCAAGCAGCGCCTGATGCGCTTCGCCAAGGCTGGCCAGACAGAACAGACCGCTGAGCGGCTGGCCGAGGTAACGCATCGGTTTGTCTGGCGTGACGAATGCCAAGCCCGGGCGTTTCACGGTTTGCTCGCTGTGCAACCACCACAAACCATCGCCCAGCGGCAGCGCTTCGACCTGTTGCAGCACCGCCGAGAAACCGTTGCTCACACAATCGGCCTGGCGCAGCAGACGTGCACCACGCCAGACCAGTTCTTCGAAATCATCGGCCGAGACGCCGAGGCCGATCATCTGCGCATCCAGCGCCAGCTCTTGCGGCGCGCCTTGCAGCAGTTTCAACAGCGCTTCGGGGGAACTGGCGCGACGCAGGGCCTGGCCCAGGTCGGTTTCGCCGAGGGCGCGGGTCAGCAGTTGCAGCAGGCGCAAGTGTTCATCGGATTTGGCGGCGATACCAATCGCCAGATAAACGATCTGGCCATCGCCCCAATCCACGCCCTCGGGGAACTGCATCAGGCGCACGCCAGTGGCGAACACCTGATCGCGGGTTTCCGGGGTTCCGTGGGGAATGGCAATACCTTGACCGAGAAAGGTCGAGCCCTGGGCTTCCCGGGCCTGCAAGCCGGCGAGGTAACCGTCGGCAACCAGACCATCGGCCACCAGATGACTGGCTAGCAATTGCAGGGCGGCGGGTTTATCCACGGCCGATTGGCCCATGGATATCTGCTCTATAGTGAGCTCGAGCATGCAATCTCCTTTTTGGCATCGGATGACGCCAGGTATTGTTTTGAATGGTTGCAGCTTAGGCGCTTGTCAGCTTTGCTTTTCAGCAGCAATTTTGGCGGTTTCACGGCAGAACCGGCCAAAGGCGCCTAAAACGTAGAAAATACGCCTGCTGAAACGTTTAATCTAGATTGATCGGCACGTTACTCGATAATGTCCCATCCTTGAAGTCCAACTTGTCGGATGCGTTGCGACAATAGTCGCCTGCCCTAATCGGGTAGGATTGGCGAAAATGTTGCGGCAAGCTCGCAAAAACAAGGAAATCCCGGGTTGAAACTCAGTGATATCGCGCGGTTGGCCGGCGTGTCCGTGACCACCGCCAGCTACGTCATCAACGGCAAGGCCGAACAGCAACGCATCAGTACCGCGACCGTCGAACGCGTGCGCGCCGTGGTCGATCTGCACGGCTTCACGCCCAATCCGCAAGCCGCCGGGCTGCGCAGCCGGCACACGCGTACGTTGGGTTTTATCCTGCCGGATCTGGAAAACCCCAGCTATGCGCGGATCGCCAAATTGCTGGAGCAAGGTGCGCGGGCGCGTGGTTATCAATTGCTGATCGCCAGTTCCGACGATGCGCCGGACAGCGAGCGGCAATTGCTGCAACTGTTCCGCGCGCGCCGTTGCGATGCGCTGATCGTTGCCAGTTGCCTGCCTGCCGGTGATGACAGTTATCGGCAGTTGCAGGCCAAGGGGATGCCGATCATCGCCATCGACCGGGTCATGGAGCCGGAGTATTTCTGCTCGGTGATCAGCGACGACCGCGAGGCCAGTCAGCACCTGACGCAAAGCCTGCTCGAGCCACAACTCAAGCAGATTGTGTTGCTCGGCGCACGCCCGGAACTGAGCATCAGCCAGGAACGTGCCGCCGGTTTCAAACAGGCGCTGGTCGACTTCAAAGGTGAAGTGCTGGTCGAGCACGCTGAATCCTTCAGCCGTGAGTGCGGCAAACAATTGATGGAAGAACTCCTGCAACGCCTGGGGCATTTGCCCGACGCGCTGGTGACGACATCCTACGTGCTGTTGCAGGGCGTGTTCGATGCGCTGCATGACTTCCCGCTGAAATCACGGCCGCTGCGCCTCGGCACCTTCGGCGATACGCAGTTGCTGGATTTCCTGCCGCTGCCGGTCAACGCCATGGCTCAGCAGCACCAGTTGATCGCCGACAAGGCGCTGGAACTGGCGCTGGCGGCGGTCGAGCAGTCGGAGTACAAGCCTGGCGTGCAGGCCATTGCGCGAACCTTCAAGCAGCGTATTCACCGGGACTGAGCCGTGGAGCTGATCGACAGTCACACCCACCTCGACTTCCCCGACTTCGACGTCGATCGCTCGGCGTTGCTTGCCGAAAGCCGTGCCCTCGGGGTGCGGCGGATGGTGGTGTTGGGGGTGTACGAGGGCAACTGGCAACGGGTGTGGGATCTGGTGCGCAGCGATGCCGATTTGTACGCGGCGTTTGGCTTGCATCCGGTGTACCTCGATCAGCATCGTCCGGAAGATTTGACGGCACTCGGTGATTGGCTGACCCGGCTGCGCGGACATCGGCAGTTGTGTGCGGTGGGCGAGATCGGTCTGGATTACTTCGTCGAAACGCTGGATCGCGAGCAGCAACAGACATTGTTCGAGGCGCAACTGCAATTGGCGGCGGACTTTGCATTGCCGACGCTGATTCATGTGCGCCGCAGCCACGCCGCAGTGATTGCCACCCTCAAGCGCTTCAAGCTCAAGCGCGCCGGGATCATCCACGCCTTTGCCGGCAGCCGTGAAGAAGCGCGCGAATACATCAAACTGGGGTTCAAACTGGGCCTGGGCGGCGCGCCGACCTGGCCGCAGGCGTTGCGCATGCATCGGGTTCTCACGGAGTTGCCGCTGGAATCGATCGTCCTGGAAACCGATTCACCGGACATGGCGCCGGCGATGTTTCCCGGTCAGCGCAACAGCCCGGCGCATTTGCCGGCGATCTGCGCAGCCTTGGCCGAGCTGATGAAAACCACCCCGCAACAACTCGCCGCCGCCAGCACCGCCAACAGCTGCGAAGTCTTCGGCTGGTAACCCGATGCATCCTCCTGTAGGAGCTGCGGCACGCTGCGATCTTTTGATCTGTTTTTACAAGCAACATCAAAAGATCGCAGCTTGCC
This sequence comes from Pseudomonas sp. NPDC089741, assembly GCF_044748825.1. NCBI lineage: Bacteria > Pseudomonadati > Pseudomonadota > Gammaproteobacteria > Pseudomonadales > Pseudomonadaceae > Pseudomonas > Pseudomonas sp. NPDC089741. The sequence goes on from NZ_JBIVGT010000024.1 coordinate 67,688, forward strand.
GCAGCACCTACAGACAGTCGTCAGTGAGCAGTGGTCAGCAATCAGTCGGCGTGGGCCTTGGCGGCGTCGAGAACCAGCGTCAGATGCTGACGATGGCGCGCGTAACGCACGACAACGAAGTACGCGAAAATTGTAATCAACGATGCGTTGAGTTGTTCGGTGACGCTGAGCAACCCCACCCACTCCATCACCAATGCCACCAGCAATGCGGTGCAGACCGTCACCGACGCGCTGAAGCGCAACAGCGCCAGTGAATCGAGGGACTTGAAGCGTTTGATCTGTTTTGGGCAGCGCAATTCCAGGGTTTTCTGGCAATGCTCGCAGGTGAACGGTTCATTGATCGAGATGGCATTCAGTTGCCAGGGTTTCAGCAGCAGGGTGGTCTGACAATGAGCACAACGGCCCTGGACTCCCAGGGTTGCGACGGACATGAGCAGTCTCCTCCAAAACGGTCTGACAGGGATTCTGGTTGATTGAAGGCGAAAATCCAGCGGGTGGAGGAAAACAGGAATTCGCCTACATAGGCCAGTTTAAAAAGACTACAAACTATTCAGACAAAACCGGAACCGTGCTCCAGCAAACTGGTAACTGGTAACTGGTAACTGTAGGAGCTGGTAACTGTAGGAGCTGGTAACTGTAGGAGCTGGTAACTGTAGGAGCTGGTAACTGTAGGAGCTGCGGCACGCTGCGATCTTTTGATCTTTAAAAACCAGATCAAAAGATCGCAGCGTGCCGCAGCTCCTACAATTGGGGGGTTAGACGCGGAAGGCGCTGATCAATTGTTTGAGTTCGACGACCTGGGCGGACAGCGCACGGCTGGCGTCTTCGGTCTGGTGCGCGCCGTAGGCCGTGCGCTCGCCGGCGCGGTTGATCTCGACGATGTTTTGGTCGATGTCGTGGGCGACCGCCGTTTGCTGTTCCACCGCAGCGGCAATCTGCTGGTTCTGATCGACGATCATGCCGACCGCGCCGAGGATGTTTTCCAGCGCCTGCTGGACCTTCTCCGACTGCCCGACCGTGCCGTTGGCCATCTGATGGCTGACGCCCATGGCTTTCACCGCAGCGCCGACGCCGCCGTGCAGCTTGGCGATCATCTGCTCGATTTCTTCGGTGGATTGCTGGGTGCGCTTGGCCAGCGTGCGCACTTCGTCCGCGACCACGGCAAAACCACGGCCCTGCTCGCCGGCGCGGGCCGCTTCGATCGCGGCGTTGAGCGCTAGCAGGTTGGTCTGCTCGGCGATGCTCTTGATCACTTCCAGTACGCGGCTGATCGACTGGCTGTCACTCGCCAACTGATTGATCACCAGCACCGACTGATCGATCTCGCTGGCCAGCGCGGCAATGCTGCCCTGCTGCGACTCGACCAGGCTACGGCCGCTGACGGTTTCATCATTGACGCTGTGGGCGCTGCTCACGGCGGCGGCGGCACTGCGCGCGACTTCCTGTGAGGTCGCCGACATCTGGTTCATCGCCGTGGCCACTTGTTCGATCTGCGTGCGCTGCCCGGCGACGGCCTGATTGCTTTGCGCCGAGACGTTTTCAACTTGTCCGGCCTGACGCTCGACTTCACCAACGGTCTGACCGACGCGCTCGATCAGGTCGTGGATTTTCTTCACGGTGCCGTTGAACACTTCGCCCAACTCACCGAGTTCGTCGCGGCTGTGGGCCACGAAGTTGACGGTCATGTCACCCGCCGCGACCTTATCCATCATCGCGCCAAGGCGTTTGAGGGTGGTGCGGGTCGAGGCGTAGAAACCGCCGTAGAGATAGAAAATCAGCACGAACACCACCGACAGCGCCACCGCCTGCAAGGTCATGTGCGTGCGGTTTTGCGTCAGACGCTGTTGCAGTTGAGTGTCGAGGAATTTCAGGCTGGCTTCGTTGAGCTGGTAGGTCTTGTCGATCAATCCGGTGACCTGATCGTAAAACGACTGCCACGGTGCATCGAGGGTATCGGCCATCACCACGTGTTCTTCGAACAGCTCTGTCGCCTGCTTCAGCGACGCCTTGCTGCTGTCGGCCTGAACGCTGAGGGTTTCACGCGCAGCCTTGCTGGAGCCGAGGGCGTCCTGCAACTTCAAGGCGTATTCCGCCTGGAGCTTTTCGATCTGCACCAACAGTTCATCGAAACGCGTGCTCGACGCACTGTTGAGAAAACCCTGCCCCAACGAATACGAGCCCATGGCCCGGCCTTCGCCGAGGGTTTGCGTCACCGTCGGGGTGATCAGCGTCACCAGTTCGCTGAGCTGGCGAATATCGCTCTGGTTGTCACGGCTGAGGCCAGCCTGGCTGGTGATGATCTGGCTGAAAATCTGCGCGCTGGTGAGCAACTTGCCGATCAGCGCGCTTTTGCTTTGCAGCGAGTTTTCCGCCTGCTGGGCCTTGAACGCGGCAATCATTTCATCACGCTTGCCGTCGAAAACCTTGATCTGTTCGGGGTCGTCGGTCATCGCCGTCAGCCCTTGCAGACGCGTCAGCACGGCTTGTTCGAGGCTGGTGATGTTCGCTTCGACATTGCCGGCCTTGCCGGACTGGCCGAGGATGACGTTGATCTGTACCAGATTGTTCAGGGTTTCCAGATCCCGGCGCAGGGTCAGGCTGCTCCCCAGCAGATCAAGGCTTTGCAGCTCGACCCGGGTGCCCTGAAATTCACGATAGGAATCGCGTACCAGATAAAAATTGGTCACCAGCATCGGTACCAGGAATAGCACGCTGATCAGGCTGAACTTCATGCCGAAGCTCAGACGGTTCATCAGCGAGACGGCGGGATAGAGCAAGCTCTTCACTGGAAGTCTCCCTTGGTTTTTCTTGTTTTTATTGGCAGGCGCGAGGCGACAGCAGATAGCCACTATCGAGCGCCATCACTGTATAGCTCAAATCGACGGGAGGTTTTGTAACTTAAGGTTAACGAAAAAAAGAACGCAGCCTGCGGCAGCTCCTACAGAAAAACCAATCCCTGTAGGAGCTGCCGCAGGCTGCGATCTTTTGATCTTTGTTTGAAATCAGTGAACCAGAACCGTCCACAAGGCAAACCCGGCATACCACAGCACCGCCGCGCGCAGCAGCAGTTCCCACAGGCAATCAAGCGTATTGATGCCCTCAGGACCGACCACAGGAGGCGGGATCTCCCCCGCCACCAGGCCAACCTTGTTGATCAGTTGCGCAGCGCTGATGTTCCAGTTCAGCAGCTCATGCAGCATCACCCGGCTGACCGCGACAAAGTTGCCGACCAGCGCCAGGCTCGCCGCCAGCAATCGCACCGGCACCCAATCAAAGGCATGGCGCATTTGCGCCGCATGTTCGACCAATGCCGGATTCTTGCCGTGTTCCTCGGCCAGCGCCAGCAAGCGATAGGCCAGTGCCGCCACCGGGCCGAGCAGGAAATACCAGAAAATCACCGCGAAGAAGCTTTGATAAGCCTCCCACAACAGGTGCCCCTGCACGCGGTCAAGCAGTTGCTCGCCACTGTCGGCGCAAATATCCAGATCGCGCTTGGCGACATGCGCCGCCGCCTGCAGATCTTCACGGCGCCAGGCATCGCGGAACGGCCCGAGACCGCCGAGCAAATCGCCGCGCCCCAGACTGTAAATCACCACCAGCAAATGCACCGGCAAGGCCAACAAGCCGTAAGCCACTGGCTGCAGCACCAGCAGCAACAGGCCGAGCAGCGCCACCGGCAGCAACACCATGATCGTCAGCACCAACCATGGCTGATCGGCCAATCGCGAGCTGCTTTCAAGTTTGTGCAGTTCGCGGATCCATCCGCCATCGCGTTGAACCCGATGGCGCAAGGCCGAGAACTTCTCGATCCAGACCGCCAGCAGTAACACCAGAAAACTCATTGTCCTTCCTCTTGTGCCAGGGCTGCGCGGTAACGCGCCCAGTCGAATGCCGGGCCAGGATCGGTCTTACGCCCGGGTGCTATGTCGCTGTGCCCGCAAATGCGGGCGCCGGTGATGGCCGGAAATGCTGTTTGCAACTGACGGGTCAACACCGTCAAGGCCTGATACTGCGCATCGGTAAATGGCAGATCATCGGTGCCTTCGAGCTCAATACCCACGGAAAAATCGTTACAGGTTTCGCGCCCTTCGAACAGCGACACGCCAGCATGCCACGCCCGCTCGATACAGGAGACAAACTGGGTGACCTTGCCGTCACGTTCAATCAGAAAGTGCGCCGAGACGCGCAAATCGGCAATCCCTGCAAAGTAGGGATGTTCGGTGACATCCAGACGATTCTGGAAAAATTCCTGCACCTTGCCGGTGGCGAACTGCGCCGGCGGCAGGCTGATGTTGTGGATAACCAACAGGGAAATTTCGCCCGCAGGGCGTTCATTGAAGTTGGGCGATGGGCAGACCTGCACCCCGTGACACCACCCGCTAGCGGGATCCAACTGCATAACGATTCCTTCAACGCCGACTGTGTTGACGCCCAGTATGCCGTGATCGGCCCCCAGCGCGCGATCACTTGCCGCGATTGAGTCGTCGCAGATTGCCGAGCACCGACTCCAGCGCTCGATCGAACAGCAAGGTGTCGTCCAGCCTGCGCACGACCCCGCGGCGAATTTCATGGGCCAGACTGACGCGGCTGCGTTCCAGCACTTTCATCCCGGTGCGGTCGACAAACACGTACTTGCCCGTGGCTTCGATGATGGCCGCGAGCTTGCAGCGCAGCGTGTGTTCGTCGTCTTCCTGAAACGCCACCCAACTGCCCAGGCGCAGTTGTTCAACCTGACGCAGGCCGGCATCGTCGTCGGGCAGATTCACTGCAGCCAGCGCCAACGGGTTATCGCCCGCCGGCAACACGATCTGCTGCGAAACCTCAACCATGACAGGACTGGCCGCCTGATCCGTTTCACCCGAGCGCTCCAGCACACACACGTGCAGTGCTTCCAGTTCACTGAAGAATTCGCTGGTGGCAAACGGATCGAACGCCGAACTGCTCAAGCCGTCACGCAGCGACTTGAGCAATCCCGGCACCAGCGCCAGCAAGCGCAGACTGGATTCGGCGTCGTCATGGCGCTGCACGCTCCAGATCAATTGCTCCATGGTCTGCACGTCGGCTTGCCATTCGGCGGATTGGTCGCCGTGCTTGAGGCGGGTCAGCAACAGCACTTTGCTCCAGGCATCCTGCACGAAAGTCACCACCGAGGGTGGCAGGACTTTGCCCAGCAGCGCCTGATTCAACGCTTGCTCGACCCGACGCCGGGCCAGTTCGGTTTTTGCCCGGCCCTCTTCGGCATCACGCAAACGCTGCTCAAGCAATTCGCTGCGCCGACGTTCATCGCTGGTAAAGGCAAGAAAGTCAGCCAACAGTTCGGAGAAAATCGCCGGATCGTCGACGAAATCGCTGAGCAAGCGCTGCACCACTTGTTCGATGCGCAGATACAGACTGTCACGCGCCTCGCCATCGCAATCGCCCCAGCCCATGGCGGCGTCCGCGATTTCGTTGAGCAGGCGCCGCGCCGGATGGCTGCTGCGGCTGAAGAAGCTCTTGTCGAGCACCGCGACCTTGAGCATGGGGATCTGCAAGCGGGCGATCAGAGCCTTGAGCGAGTCCGGCACGTTGCGGTCTTCGAGAATGCAGTCAAAGACCATGGCGATCAGATTGATCACGTCCTCGTCGGCGCCACCGACGATCCGCGACTTGCCACTTTTGACGCTGACCCGCGTCAGCAATTGTTCGAGTTGATTGCGCAAATCGAAGTCATCCTGCGCCGCCAGCGCCGGCACATATTGCTGCAAATGCGAGAGCAGGCGCAGCAGGTCGCGGGTGGTGATCGGCTGGGCCGTGGCACTCGGTTCCAGCGTCGGGGCAACGCTGCCGCGCACGTGCAACAGCAGTTCCTGCAACGCGACGAAAACTTCCTGCACGCCTTCGTCTGCAGGTGACGGGTCCTCGCTTTCTTCGCTGTAGACGCTGGCCACCGCACGATCCAGCGCTCGTCGCGCCGGTGCCGGCTTCAAGTCGGGCAGCACACCCGTTGCGAGCAGCAGTTGATTGGCTTCGGCATAGAGTTGTTCGGTATCGGCAAGCACATAGCGCTCGAACAATTTGAGCAGGATCAGCTTGACCTTGATCTCCACCCCCAGATTACGACCGGCCTGCAGGAAGTACTCACAGAGCATCGCCGGGCCGAGCGGGTTGTGCTGCTCGTCGAGGGGATTGCCGAGCAAGGCATTGAGCCGCGCGGTCAGTTGATCCAGCGCGAAGCCATCACGCTTGAGGACGCGACCGACCATGGTTTCGATGGCGACGCTGCGCTCCATGTCATCGGTGCGCGGCGCCGAGTCCTCAAACATCAGCGTGCGAGGCAGCGTGCTGTGCGTGGGGTCGTATTGGGTGAGGCCGACGAAGGCTTCGAAGAATTGTTCGAGAAAGCCGCGCTCGATGTTTTTGCGCTTGAGGCGCAGGTCGCGCATGGCTTCGAAAAAAATGTTCTGTTCGACGTCGTTGCGCGCCCGATCGGCCATTTCAAACAACGTGTCATCGGCGTTATCGAACAGCTCCTGCAAACCATGGCGCAGCTGTTGCGCAGCCTTGTCGCGAACCTGAAGGAGAATCACAGGCAGGCGGGCGAGCGGCGAATGATTCGCCTGATCGGTAGCGGCCTTGTGCAAAGGCACTACTTTCCCGTCGTTGTGCATCCAAGCCTCCTGGAACGGTGATTGTTCTTGGCAGAAACATCGAGTGTGCTGGCGGCAATGCAGGCCATCACACGAATCCCTGTAGAAGTGAGCCTGCTCGCGATGGCGTCCTGTCAGTCAGCGCAGTGGCGATTGAGTGAATGCTTTCGCGAGCAGGCTCGCTCCTACAGGGTAATTCAGCAGGCACAGACCCACGTCAAAGCTATGACGTCAAATGCAAGGCGGATTATCTTGCAAAACTTGTCGCCAGCGCTATAGCCGTCAGGGTTTCCCCTATGCCGCCGCCCTTCCAATGACCACGGTACAACGCTGTTTACTCAAAGAAATTCGACCGGATGCAGGCAAGCGCGCGCGTTCCCGTCTTGGGTTGGCTTGTGCCATGCCCCTATAATCGAACCACTTTGTTTGTGGAGCCCGTTATGCCGAATCTACGTCTCGCCGATTTGACCGCCGAAATCGAAGCCAACGTGCGCCGTGCGTTGCTCGAAGACATCGGCAGCGGCGACATCACCGCGCAACTGATCCCGGCCGAACGTTTGGCCAAAGCCACCATCATTACTCGCGACGAGGCCGTCGTTTGCGGCACCGCGTGGGTCGATGCGGTGTTCCGTCAGCTCGATCCGCGTGTGGCGGTGCACTGGCAAGTGATGGATGGCGAACGGGTTAAACCCAATCAGCCGCTGTTTCATCTGGAGGGCCCGGCCCGTTCACTGCTGACCGGCGAACGCAGTGCGCTGAACTTCCTGCAGTTGTTGTCCGGTGTGGCCACGCGCGCGCAGTATCTGGCGGACTTTGTCGGGGCCACTGACGTCAAGTTGCTGGACACCCGCAAGACCCTGCCAGGCCTGCGTCTGGCGCAGAAGTACGCAGTGACCTGCGGTGGCTGCCACAACCACCGCATCGGTCTGTACGACGCATTCCTGATCAAGGAAAACCACATCGCGGCCAGCGGTGGCATCCCGCAGGCCATTGCCGCCGCGCACAAGATTGCCCCGGGCAAACCGGTGGAAATCGAAGTGGAAAGCCTGGAAGAACTGAAGGAAGCGCTGGCGGCCGGCGCCGACATCATCATGCTCGACGAACTGAGCCTGGACGACATGCGCGAAGCCGTGCGCCTGAACGGCGGCAGGGCGAAACTGGAAGCGAGCGGCGGCATCAACGAAAGCACACTGCTGCCGATCGCTGAAACCGGGGTGGACTACATCTCGATCGGCGCGATGACCAAGGATGTCAAAGCGGTCGACCTGTCGATGCGTCTCAGCCTTTAAACAGCAGCGACAGATGCGAGCTACAAGCTACAAGCCAAAACGCTTTTGCTTTGACTTGTAGCTTGAAACTTGTAGCTCCTAGCTGCTCTTAGACGACAAGATTATTCATCTCGCAGTAATCGTCCCACTCGACACCCAATACTTCGGCCGCTTCCTTGTGCAGCACAAGGCGCTGCGCCTCGAACTCCTCCGGCGTGCTCGTGTACTTGAGCGTCAGCTCCCACGGCTGCAAGCCCTGAGCCTCGGCTTCGTCTTCGAACGCCCACTGAATCTGATCTTTCTGATCATCGGGGCCGAGATCCTTGATCTCTTCCAACAGCTGCGGCGCGTCGAGTTTGTACTTTTCCAGCGCTTGTTCGTGACGTTGCTCTTGAGTTAATTCGGTCATGGCGTTCTCGTTGATCGTAAGAATGGAGGATGGATCTGGATCATCAAGGATCTCTCTGACGCGGATTTGTCCGGCCTTCGGAACCATTCGGGATCATCTGAAAACTGCTAAGCGATGCTCATGCAGGCACCGAATATAGGACGTTTGCATGACGAATTACACGGCTCTTTACATCTCTCGCACAAAAAGTTGACCTGCGGAACATAAATGCGCTTTTCGAGTCATAGCGATGTGCCAGTTCGGCACTCATGCTGTTCACAAGGAAAACCAGTGATGCGCAGCTTTTCGAAGATTTCCGCTTTTGTTTCCACCACCACTCTGATCGCCACCCTGGCACTGCCGGCCAGCGCAATGGCCGTCGAGTTGAGCACCAGCAGCCCATCTTACGGCGACAAAGTTGCGTTGGTTCATAACGACTACGGCAAAGAAGTGGTCGTCAGAGGCGATATCAGCATTGATGAGTTGAAGAAAATGCGCGACACCATCAGTGAGCAATCGCGTCAGATCGAGGAGCTCAAACGCAGCAGCGGTTCGAGTTCAAGCTCCAGCGGCAAGGAAATCGATGAGCTGAAGAACAAGGTCAAGGAACAGGACCGCGAACTGGATACCCTCGGTCGTCAGGTTGAAGAGCTCAAGCGCAACAGTGGCTCGAGTTCCAACTCGAACAGCAGCGAGATTTCGAACCTGAAGCAGAAGGTCAATGACCAGGATCGGGCGATGGACCAGCTCAAACGTACTGTCGAGGATCTGAGCCGCAAGGTGAAATAAGCGGGGATGGTGCCCGAGACAGGAATCGAACCTGCGACCTTCGCGTTACGAGTGCGCTGCTCTACCGGCTGAGCTACACGGGCGGTGGGCTAAACCTAGCACCGGTTTTCACAAAAGCAAAGATCGCAGCCTGTGTAGGAGCTGCCGCAGGCTGCGATCTCTTGATCTTTACGCCAGACAAAAAAATGCCCCGCCGTTTTCACGGCGGGGCATTTTTATTGCGCTAACGCTTTGGTGTGATTAAACGCCCGAAGCCTTGGCCGCTGCCACGTCTTTGATGGACAGCTTGATACGGCCGCGGTTGTCCACGTCCAGTACCAGCACTTCCACTTCCTGGCCTTCTTTCAGGATGTCGGTCACTTTCTCTACGCGAGCGTCGCTCAGCATCGAGATGTGTACCAGACCGTCCTTGCCCGGCAGGATGTTGACGAATGCGCCGAAATCGACGATGCGCTCAACCTTGCCGACGTAGATCTTGCCGATCTCGGCTTCAGCGGTGATGCCCAGAACGCGCTGACGTGCAGCTTCAGCAGCTTCCTTGGTTTCGCCGAAGATCTTGATCGAACCGTCGTCTTCGATGTCGATCGAAGCCTTGGTTTCTTCGCAGATCGCACGGATGGTCGCGCCACCTTTACCGATAACGTCACGGATTTTGTCGGTGTCGATTTTCAAAGCTATCAAGGTCGGACCGTTGGACGACAGTTC
>NZ_JBIVGT010000024.1:77473-78991 GCF_044748825.1 Pseudomonas sp. NPDC089741
CCGGCCCGGAGGCGGCCGGGGGCGCGTGCCCTCGCGCCCCGGGGCGGCGCGTTGGCCGACAGTTCGGTACGCGACTGGCCGATGATCTGGTTCATCTGACCGAGGATGTTCAGGCGCGCTTCCAGGGCTTGGCCCAGAGCGATCTCCATGATTTCTTCGGTGATGCCTTTGATCTTGATGTCCATCTGCAGCGCAGTAACGCCTTTGGCGGTACCGGCTACTTTGAAGTCCATGTCGCCCAGGTGGTCTTCGTCACCGAGGATGTCGGTCAGGACGGCGAATTTCTCGCCTTCCTTAACCAGACCCATGGCGATACCGGCAACCGGCGCCTTCATCGGCACACCAGCGTCCATCAGGGCCAGGGAAGCACCGCAAACGGAAGCCATCGAGCTCGAACCGTTGGATTCGGTGATTTCCGAAACCACACGGATGGTGTACGGGAACACGTCAGCGGCTGGCAGCATGGCCGAAACCGAACGACGGGCCAGACGGCCGTGACCGATTTCACGACGACCAGCACCACCCATGCGACCACACTCGCCTACCGAGAACGGAGGGAAGTTGTAGTGCAGCATGAACGGGTCTTTTTTCTCGCCTTCCAGGGTGTCCAGCAGCTGTGCGTCACGGGCAGTACCCAGAGTCGCGACTACCAGAGCCTGGGTTTCACCACGGGTGAACAGCGCCGAACCGTGAGTCTTCGGCAGAACACCGACTTCGATGTTCAGCGGACGTACGGTCTTGGTGTCGCGGCCGTCGATACGTGGCTTGCCGTTTACGATGTTTTCGCGAACGGTGCGGTATTCGATTTCGCCGAAAGCGGCTTTGACTTCGCTGGACGAAGGCTGGCCTTCTTCACCGGACAGCTTGGCAACAACCTGATCCTTCAACTCACCCAGGCGAGCGTAACGGTCAGCCTTGATGGTGATGGTGTAAGCCTGGGAGATCGCCTCGCCGAACTCGGCACGGATAGCGCCCAGCAGTTCGGTGGCTTCTGGAGCAGGAGCCCAGTTCCAGGTTGGCTTGGCAGCTTCAGCGGCCAGTTCTTTCACAGCGTTGATGACAACCTGGAATTCGTCGTGAGCAAACAGTACCGCACCCAGCATCTGGTCTTCGGTCAGCTCTTTGGCTTCCGATTCAACCATCAGGACGGCGTCGGAAGTACCGGCAACGACCATGTCCAGGCTCGAAGCAGCTTGCTGCTCGTAAGTCGGGTTCAGCAGGTAGCCAGTGCTTTCGTGGAAGGCAACGCGAGCGGCGCCGATCGGGCCGTCGAACGGGATGCCCGAGATAGCCAGGGCAGCCGAGGTACCGATCATCGCAGCGATGTCCGGATCGGTCTTCTTGCTGGTGGAAACTACGGTGCAGACAACCTGCACTTCGTTCATGAAGCCTTCTGGGAACAGCGGACGGATCGGACGGTCGATCAGTCGGGAAGTCAGGGTTTCTTTCTCGGAAGGACGGCCTTCACGCTGGCAGAAACCGCCAGGGATCTTACCGGCAGCGTAAGTCTTGTCCGGG
>NZ_JBIVGT010000024.1:79001-83684 GCF_044748825.1 Pseudomonas sp. NPDC089741
GGTAGTGAACCGACAGAGGGAAGAAGCCCTTGCCTGGATCAGCTTGTTTTGCACCGACTACAGTCACCAATACGCTGACGTCGTCGTCAACGGTGACCAATACTGCGCCGGAGGCCTGACGGGCGATACGGCCAGTCTCGAGGGTAACGGTCGATTGACCGAACTGGAATTTTTTGATTACCGGGTTCACGGTGTCCTACCTTCTTTGTGGCTCTTGGGGGAACTGGTTTCTTGCGAATTCTTGGGCAATGTCGGGAATCGGCCCAACGCCTGTCCAGGGTAAAACGTGTATCCAGATAAAACTTGAGGCTGGGAGCCTGCAAGACGCCGGCGGTAAACCGCTGACGTCCGACAGACCACCAACCTCATAGCGCAATCGCTGATTAGCGACGCAGACCCAGGCGAGCGATCAGAGCGCTGTAACGGCTCACGTCCTTGCCTTTCAGGTAGTCCAGCAGCTTGCGACGCTGGTTTACCATGCGGATCAGACCACGACGGAGTGGTGATCTTTACCGTTGGCCTTGAAGTGACCTTGCAGTTTGTTGATGTTGTGGGTCAGCAGTGCAACTTGCACTTCTGGCGAACCAGTGTCACCAACAGCTTGCTGGTAGTCAGCAACGATTTGAGCTTTTTCTTGAACGTCGAGAGCCATGAGGCAATCCTTTTATCAGGAAACTGTTTCAGGGAAACAGCTTCAACAGGCCAGGGACAAATCCCTGTATCTATAAATGAGTCGTGACCGTGCCTGTTAACAGCCACACTCGCCGACCTGCTGTTACACAGGCCGGTTCCGGTCATTCTGACCGAATCAGTCGACGTGGCGCGATGCGCCCGTCTTCGCTCACTTCACCGATACCGATGAAGCGACCATTGTGATCCTGTACCCGTACCATGCCGAACTTCGGCGCATCCGGGGCACGTACCGGCTGGCCATTAAGCCAGTAGAACGCGCTCGCTTCCGAGAAGTGCAGCAACGGCCAATCCAGCAGGCCGCTGTCCGATGGCATCAGGAAGCGGTCGACCGCCTCGTTGCCGCCTTCGGCATGTACCGCTTCCAGCTCTTCGAGGGTGACGGTCTGTGCCAGGGTGAAAGGCCCGGCCTGGGTACGACGCAGTTCTGCGACGTACGCACCACAACCGAGTTGCTCACCGATATCCTCCACCAGGGTGCGAATATAGGTGCCCTTGCTGCAATCCACCGCAAGACGCGCAGTATCGCCTTCGAAGGCCAGTAATTCCAAGCGCGCAATAGTAACAGAACGCGGTTCGCGCTCCACTACTTCGCCTGCACGGGCCAACTTGTACAACGGCTGGCCATCACGCTTGAGTGCCGAGTACATCGGCGGTATCTGACTGATTTGCCCGCGAAATTTCGGCAATGCCGCTTCGACATCGGTGCGACCAACGGTCACCGGGCGCTCCTGCAAAACTTCACCTTCGGCGTCTGCCGTGGTGGTGGTCTTGCCCAGTTGCGCCAGGGTTTCGTAACCCTTGTCGGAATCGAGCAGGTATTGCGAAAACTTGGTTGCCTCACCAAAGCACAACGGCAAGACACCGGTGGCCAATGGATCGAGGCTGCCGGTGTGCCCGGCCTTCTCGGCATTGAGCAGCCAGCGAACCTTCTGCAACGCGGCGTTGGAGGTGAACCCCAACGGTTTGTCGAGCAGGATGATACCGCTGACGTTACGACGGATACGTTTGACCTGAGCCACCGAATTACTCCTTGGTGTCTTCAGGTTCAGCAGCGACCGGGTGCTGATTGTCTTCAGCCACGGCACGCTCGATCAGCGCCGACAAATGCGCGCCACGGACGACGGATTCGTCGTAGTGGAAGTGCAATTGCGGCACGCTGCGCAGTTTCATTTCACGGGCCAGCTGCATACGCAGGAAACCTGCGGCTGCATTCAGCACCTTGATGCTTTGCGCGATATCTTCAGCGTTGTCCTGGCCCATCACGGTGATGAAGATCTTCGCGTGACCGACGTCACGGCTGACTTCCACTGCGGTAATGGTGACCAGGCCGACGCGCGGGTCTTTGACTTCGCGACGGATCAGTTGAGCCAGCTCGCGCTGCATCTGATCGCCGATACGTTGGGTACGGCTGTATTCTTTTGCCATGATTTTGTTACCTGTTACTGCCCCGCGGCGAAACCCGCAAGGTCTGAAAGCGGCAAACGCCCGGCCTGACAAATGCCAGACCGGGCGTTGCGTTTAGAGTCCTTGTGATGCGCCACACCCTTGGGTGCGGCCGACCATCACGGCTCCTGAAGTGCGCGAGTTAGAGGCTGCGAGCAACCTGAACCTTCTCGAAGACTTCGATCTTGTCGCCGACTTTGACGTCGTTGTAGCTCTTAACGCCGATACCGCATTCCATGCCGGCACGTACTTCGGAAGCGTCATCCTTGAAGCGGCGCAGGGATTCCAGCTCGCCTTCGAAGATAACAATGTCTTCACGCAGTACACGGATCGGACGGTTACGGTGCACAACACCTTCGATCACCATACAGCCTGCGATCGCGCCAAACTTCGGCGAACGGAACACGTCACGCACTTCGGCGATACCCAGGATGTTCTCGCGAACATCGCTGCCGAGCATACCGGTCAGGGCTTTCTTGACGTCTTCGATGATGTCGTAGATCACGTTGTAGTAACGCATGTCCAGACCTTCCTGCTCGACGATCTTGCGTGCGCCAGCATCGGCACGCACGTTGAAGCCGAACAGTACAGCGTTGGAAGCCAGTGCCAGGTTAGCGTCGGACTCGGTGATACCACCGACACCGCCGCCGACTACGCGCACTTGAACTTCGTCGTTGCCCAGGCCATTCAAGGCACCGTTCAACGCTTCCAGCGAACCACGGACGTCGGATTTGAGGACGATGTTGAGCGTCTTCTTCTCGGCCTGACCCATGTTTTCGAAGATATTTTCCAGCTTGCCGGCGTGAGCGCGAGCCAGTTTGACTTCGCGGAACTTGCCTTGACGGAACAGAGCCACTTCACGGGCTTTCTTCTCGTCAGCAACAACGCTCATCTCGTCGCCAGCGTCCGGAGTACCGTCCAGGCCGAGGATCTCGACAGGGATGGATGGACCGGCTTCCTTGATTGGCTTGCCGTTCTCGTCGAGCATGGCACGCACGCGGCCATAGTTCGAACCGACCAGGACCATGTCGCCTTGGCGCAGGGTACCGTCTTGAACCAGAACGGTTGCAACCGGGCCACGACCTTTGTCGAGACGCGATTCAACCACAACGCCACGGCCAGGAGCCGACGGAGTTGCTTTCAGTTCGAGAACTTCAGCTTGCAGCAGAACAGCTTCGAGCAGCTCGTCGACGCCAGTACCGACCTTCGCCGAAACCGGTACGAACGGCGTATCACCGCCCCACTCTTCGGAAGTCACGCCGTGAACCGACAGTTCGCTACGGATGCGATCGAGATCAGCGCCCGGCTTGTCGATCTTGTTCACTGCAACAACCAGTGGAACGCCAGCCGCTACAGCGTGCTGGACAGCTTCAATGGTCTGCGGCATCACGCCGTCGTCCGCTGCAACTACCAGGATCACGATGTCGGTCGCCTTGGCACCACGGGCACGCATTGCGGTAAACGCGGCGTGACCCGGGGTGTCGAGGAAGGTGACCATGCCGCGTTCGGTTTCAACGTGGTACGCACCGATGTGCTGGGTGATACCACCGGCTTCGCCAGCAGCTACCTTGGCACGACGGATGTAGTCGAGCAGGGAAGTCTTACCGTGGTCAACGTGGCCCATTACGGTCACGACTGGTGCACGGGAGAACGACTCGCCTTCAAACTTCAGGGACTCGGCCAGGGAGTCTTCCAGGGCGGTGTCGCTGACCAGGGTCACTTTGTGGCCCAGTTCTTCGGCTACCAGTTGAGCAGTTTCCTGATCAAGCACCTGGTTGATGGTCGCTGGGGTACCCAGTTTGAACATGAACTTGATGATTTCAGCAGCCTTGACCGACATCTGATTGGCGAGATCGCCAACAGTGATGGTCTCGCCGATCTGCACATCACGCACGACAGGGCCGGTTGGGCTCTGGAAACCGTGGGCGTTGCGCTTCTTCAGCTTGGCCTTGCCGCGACCACCGCGACGGAAGCCATCGCTTTCTTCGTCGGTAGTGCGTGGCGCCACGCGTGGAGCCGGCGCTTTTTCTTTGACCGAGGCGCGATGCGGAGCGTTTTTGCGCTCGCCATCACCACCACCGCTGCGACGATTGTTGTCGTCGGCACGTGGCTTGTCCGGACGGCGCTGTTCGTTCTGCTTGTTGCGAACGTCAGCAGACGGAGCTGGAGCAGCGGCAGCGACCGGTGCGCTTTCGCGTACAGGTTCTGCAGCGGCAACCGGCGCCGCAACGGCGGCGCTGTTAGCGTTCTGCGCAGCAGCAGGCTGGTTACGCGCTTCTACTTCGGCGCGTTGCTTGGCTTCTTCTTCAGCCTTCTGACGGGCAGCATTTTCTACTGCGCGACGCTCATCCAGTTCACGCTTGCGTTCGGCTTCGATTTCTTCCGGGCTACGCTGTACGAAAACTTTCTTTTTGCGGACTTCTACGCTGATGCTTTTGCTACCAGCCACACGCAGGGTGCTGGTGGTTTTACGCTGCAGCGTGATCGTGCGTGGTTCTTCCACTTTCGCCTTGTGGCTGCTTTTCAAGTGAGTCAGCAGGGACTGCC
>NZ_JBIVGT010000025.1:0-64001 GCF_044748825.1 Pseudomonas sp. NPDC089741
GCTCCACAGACCCTCCCCCCAGGCCCCGCCACCCTGCCCAGCGCTCGCTCGGGCACCGGTAAAACCACCCTGTCGGCCGACGAAAGCCGTTACCTGATCGGTGACGACGAACACGGCTGGGGCGAAGGCGTGGTGTTCAACATCGAAGGCGGTTGCTATGCCAAGTGCATCGACCTCTCCGAGAAGAACGAGCCGGTTATCTGGAAAGCCATCAAGCACGGCGCTGTGCTGGAAAACGTCGTCATCGACGACGCCAAGCACGCCGATTATGCCGATGTCAGCCTGACCCAGAACAGCCGCGCGGCCTACCCGCTGGAGCACGTTGCCAAGCGTTCCGAGCAGAACCTCGGCGGCGAGCCAAACGCTGTTATCTTCCTGACTTGCGACCTGACCGGTGTACTGCCGCCAGTGTCGATCCTCAACGAAGAACAAGCGGCCTACCACTTCCTGTCCGGCTACACCGCTCTGGTGGGCTCGACTGAAATGGGTTCCGGCAGCGGCATCAAGTCGACCTTCTCCACCTGCTTCGGCGCGCCGTTCTTCCCGCGTCCGGCTGGCGAATACGCAGAGCTGCTGATCAAGCGCATCCGCGGTTTCGGCTCGAAGGTTTACCTGGTCAACACCGGCTGGACCGGCGGCGGCTACGGCGTCGGCAAACGCTTCAACATCCCGACCACCCGTGCGGTGATCGCAGCGATCCAGAGCGGCGCGCTGATCGGTGCTGCCACCGAGCATCTCGACACCATCAACCTCGACGTGCCACTGGCCGTACCGGGCGTTGAAACCAACCTGCTCAACCCACGCAACACCTGGGCTGACAAGGCTGCGTACGACGAGGCTGCCAAGGCATTGGCCGGTCTGTTCATCGAGAACTTCAAGAAGTTCGAAGTGAGCGATGCGATCAAGGCTGCAGGGCCGAAGTTGTAAGATTGGTTTGTTGTGAATGAAAAAGCCGCCCTTCGGGGGCGGCTTTTTTGTGGGCGTTTTTCCTGTTATGCGTCTTGTTTTGGCGTTTTCTTCAGTAACGAAGACAGTGAGTGACCTTTCAACGCAAATGCGCATACGCCGAAATATCCAGCACACTGGTTGCCAGACCGGTCGCCGGCGTGTAAATCGCACCTTTCACCGTCGAGAACGGCACGCCTTTGCTGCCCAGCGAAACGTAGCGCTCACCCTTGTCCAGTTCGGTGAAGTAGGTGTAGGAAAGGTTGTGCATCAGTTTGTATTTCGCTTCGTCACGAACGACGTTGGCGGTGAGCGTCTTCAGGTCGGCGTCGCTGAGGTTAAGTGTTCTCGTCAGAGACACGCCCCAACGCTTGAGACATGTTTCAGCGAGATGGCGGACGATGCGGCCAGGGTCGACAAGCGCCTTCATGTCGCTGCTGTTGGTCGGTACGCCGCCGCCGGCGGTAGCATTACCGGCCAGGGTGGCGTGGCGGCCGGCCATTGGATAGACCGAGGTTTTGGTGCCTGTGGCGGTTTGCGGGATGACGCAGCTGAAGCCTTTCGAGCGCTCGTCGCGGGCGTAGAAACCGACGTATTCCTTGACGTTGCTGGCCAGCTTGACCCGCTCATCCTGAAAGTTGCTGATACCAGGGACGGGATCAATAGCAAAAATGTTTACCGGGATATTTTTCAGTGCGCTGTCCTTGAACATTGCATTGGCCAACATATGGCAACTAATACCACCGCGGCTCCAGCCGACCAGATTAACCTTTGTCGGAATGATGCCGTCTTTACGGAAAGTCTTGATGATTTGTTCCTGTAACTTCTGCTGGGTAACGCTACGGTCGCCGTAGTTATATTTACGCCAGAACCAGGAACCTTCGATCTTTACATCTTCAATTGGAATACCGGCAGCCTTCAGGCGGTTGTATTCCGCCTCGGTCAGTTGCTGACGCTGCCAGTCGCACTTGCCTTTGATGATGTTCATGGCGTGCATTACGTTTTCCTCCCAGCCTGTGCCAAACAGGGTGCCGGTCAGGCCGTATTCCTTGGTTTTGGTAAACAGGTCGTCGGCTTGCAAGTTGCCGCTGCCAGGGCCGTCGACCACGATAAACTCGGCGTACTCACGGCCGACATGATTCGAGGCCAGGGTCGAAACGATTTCACCGTTCCAGAAATTCTCATGGGTAGTGTCAAACTTGTTGGAGCCGGTGCCACAAAAAAATATGGTTAAAACTGTCATGGTGTTGCCCTTGGTTTATATAAGAGCAAACAACTTAGTGTTATTGGGTTGAATAAATAAAGCGATGTGTTGTTTCCGGTTTTGTAGTTGTGCGGATTGTTTTGCTCAAGAAGGCGTTTGCTTGGCAACTTCAAGCAGGTCGCAGCCATCTTTGATCAATAAATAAAGTGCGTTGACGATGTTGGGAATGTCTTTTACGTCAGATTGTTTGAAACACAAACAATAGAGCGTTTCCAGCAAATCACTGGCAGCGCGCAGACGCTGGTCTGCAGCATCGAGCAGGTCGCCGTGGCTGGCGTGAGTGTCGATGACCAATACAGGGTTTTCGCTGTAGCAGGTCTTGAGCGGGCGATAGCGGATGATCATGGTGGGGCGGGTCCTTTACAAAGGCGCTCGTTCGCGCCGGTGGGGTATTTCAGCCGCGCCGGCCACTATAGAAGAGCGTTAAGCGGGCGGACAAGACCGCCGAAATGGACAGAATTCGTAGGGGTTTTTCCGTGGTGCGGGCATTTGCCCTACGCGTATTCATGGGGTTTTTCAGGCAAAACCCCTACGCGTAAAATTTCCTACGGGTTTGTCAGGCGTTTCGCGGTAAACCTCTGTATGGTGCGCGCCAGAATCTGTGGGACGTTTCCAAACGTCCGATACACACTTAAAGGGAATTAGGTATGCAATGGCTACGAATGGCCTCGATTGTGTTGCTATGGGCCAGTGGTTGCCGCATGACGGTCGCCGCGGAAGCCGGCAATGCGCTGGTGCTCAATCATCTCGACCGCACCGGTTGGCCAGAAACACTCGCCAGCCAGACCAATGTCGACACCGCCTCTCGCGCCGAAGTGTTGATGTTCGGCAAAGCCTTGCTGGCCAGCGAAGCGCTGGACGAGTCCGGGCTTGAGCAACGTTTGGGCGTTTCGCACGTACAGCTCAAATCGGTCAGGCATGTGCGTGACAATCTGTGGGATCGCTTGCTCGTTACCTATCGCCACGCCAGTCAGGACTGTGACGGGCAGCCATTTTGTCCGCGGGTGCGCAGTGTTGCCGATCTGCGTCAGTTATCGGCAGCATTTACCGGCGATATCAGCCCGGAACACGCGTTGTGGGCGAGCAAAAGCCTGGATCTGCATGGGCGGGTGCTCGACGAGCAACTGCGGGTGGCCGTGTTGCAACCGTGAGTCTCGTGTCGGCTCGATCGGCCTCTTGGCGAGCAGGCTCGCGGCCACCAAGGTTGGTGGATCCTCTGTATCATTGCGAATCGATTTGGCCCTGACCTTTTCTCGACTCGCTGCGATCGCCCGCTAGGCTGTTGGCATGACAGCGGTCAACGGAGTGACAGCGAATGCACAACACCCTGGAACAGGTTTTTGGTTTTCCACAGTTTCGACCCGGACAAGAGGCTGCGATCGGCGCAGTGCTGGCCGGGCGTTCGGCAGCGGCGATTTTTCCGACAGGTTCCGGCAAATCGATTTGCTATCAGGTGCCGGCGCTGTTGCTGCCACACCTGACACTGGTGGTCTCGCCATTGCTGGCGTTGATGCAGGATCAACTGGCATTCCTGCAACGCCACGGAATTTCGGCGGGCAGCATCGATTCGGCACAGAGCCGCGAAGACGCCAATGACGTCATGGCGCGTGCCCGTTCGGGTGAGCTGAAGATCCTGATGATTTCCGTCGAGCGTTTGAAGAACGAACGCTTCCGCAACTTTTTGCAGCAGGTACCGATCTCGTTGCTGGTGGTGGACGAGGCGCACTGTATCTCGGAGTGGGGCCATAACTTCCGCCCCGATTACTTGAAGCTGCCGGACTACCAGCGTCAGTTCAACATCCCGCAAACCTTGTTGCTGACGGCCACGGCGACACCGAAAGTCATCGCTGACATGCAGGCCAAATTCGCCATCGCCGCCGACGATGTGGTGACCACCGGTTTCTACCGGCCCAACCTCAATCTGCTGGTCGAGCCGGTGCGTGGTGCGGACAAGCGTCGGCGCCTGGTGGAGTGGATGGCCGAGCGTGCGAACCAGCCAAGCATTGTCTACGTGACCTTGCAGAAAACCGCCGAACATATCGCCGAACACCTCGAGCGCAACGGCATTCAGGCCGAGGCTTATCACGCCGGTTTGCCTCACGAAAAGCGCGAGGGTATCCAGAAGCGCTTTATGGCCGGGCAATCCAATTGCATCGTCGCCACCATCGCTTTCGGCATGGGCATCGACAAGAGCGACATCCGCAATGTGGTGCATTTCGACCTGCCCAAGTCCATCGAAAACTACAGTCAGGAAATCGGTCGCGCGGGGCGTGACGGGCAGCCATCGGACTGCCTGGTGCTGGCCAACCGTGACAGCCTCAACGTGCTGGAAAACTTCGTCTACGGCGACACACCGGAGCGCGACGGCATTCGCCATGTGCTCGAAGAATTGAAAGCGTCGGTGCCGGAAGGGCAGTGGGAGTTTTTGCTCGGACCGCTGGCGGATCAAAGCAACATTCGCTCGTTGCCGCTGAAGACCTTGCTGGTGCAGTTGGAACTGCGTGGCCTGATCGCGCCGCGCTATGCGTATTACGCCGAATACCGCTTCAAATATTTGCTGGAGCCTGACGCCTTGCTTGAGCGCTTCGAAGGCGAGCGCAAGGATTTTGTCGCTGCGATCATTCAGACCTCAAGCCGCGCACGTACGTGGGCCACGGTGAGTTTCGAGGCGATGTACACGCAGTACGCGGCGGAACGCTATCGTGTGGTAAAGGCGCTGGATTACTTCCAGGAGAAGGGCTGGGTCGAGCTTGAAAGCAAGCAGATGACCGAGGTCTACAGCCTGCTGCACAGTGATTTCGACAGCGACGTCCTGAGCGCTGAGTTGCACGATTATTTCACCCGGCATGAGCAGGCCGAAGTTGCACGGATTCACGCGATGCTCGAGGTGTTCGCCACCGAACGTTGTCTGGGTTATCGCCTGGCCGAATACTTCGGCGACCACAACGCTCCCGAGCGCTGCGGGCATTGTTCCGTGTGTCATGGGCATATCGCGCGATTACCGGCACCGCCCGAGTTGCCAGCGCTTGTGGATAACAATTTCGCGGCGCTGTGCAGTGATTTTATCCACAGGCATGAACAACACACCGGCAGCGTGCCGACAGCAGAGCGGTTGACGCGATTTCTATGCGGGATCAGCGTGCCGTTGTTCACCAAGCTCAAGGCGCGGACAATTTCCGGCTATGCAGCGCTGGAAGAATACCCCTACGCCGAAGTCCGCGAGTGGTCCCGACAACACCTGCAATCCGTGTAGGAGCTGCCGCAGGCTGCGATCTTTTGATCGTTGATTTTTCAAGATCAAAAAATCGCAGCATCGCGAGTTGTATCCATCCGCTGAATGTCGATCATCACGGTAATAAACTTCAAAAACCCTGGCCGGCTGACTATGGTTGGTGTCTGTCTTCGGATCGCCAATAAGAGAACAACATGAGCCAGACATTCGATATTCAGCAGGCCGCCGTGATCGGCGCGGGCACCATGGGCCGGGGCATCGTCATGTGCCTGGCCAACGCCGGTGTGAGCGTGCAATGGGTGGATAACAATCCACAGATGCTTGAGCAGGCACTTGCTACGGTTGCCGACACATATGCACACAACGTGCGGCAGGGCCGGATTGATCAGGCCGAGGCCGATGCACGTCTCGCCCGGGTGAGTGCGGCGGCGGATTATGCGGCGATTCGTGATGTCGATCTGGTGATCGAAGCGGTGTACGAAAATCTTGAACTCAAGCAGAAAATCTTCCGCGAGCTGGATGGTTTGCTCAAGCCTGAGGCGCTGTTGGCGAGTAACACGTCAGCGCTGGATATCGATGCGATTGCTGCGGCTACCCGGCGTCCAGCGCAGGTGCTGGGCCTGCATTTCTTCAGCCCGGCGCACATCATGAAGCTGCTGGAAATCGTCCGCGGTGCGCAGACTTCGCCGGCGGCGCTGGAGGCGGCACTGACGCTCGGCCAGCGCATGGGCAAGGTCAGTGTGGTGTCGGGCAACTGTCACGGCTTTATCGGTAATCGCATGTTGCATCCGTACGTGCTGGAGGCGCGCAAGATGCTGCTCGAAGGCGCCTATCCACAGCAGGTCGATGCGGCGTTGCAGGGTTTTGGTTTCGCCATGGGGCCGTTTCGCATGTACGACGTGGTCGGCATCGATCTCGAATGGCGGGCTCGTGAGCTGGCTGGCATCGGGCAGGACGCGCCGGAGGTTCAAGTGGATAACCGATTGTGCGAGCTGGGCCGATTTGGCCAGAAGTCCGGCAACGGTTATTACCATTACGAGCCGGGCAGCCGTCAGGCTGAGCATGACCCAGAGGTCGATGCGCTGGTGTTGCGCGTCAGTGAGGAGTTGGGCTTCCAGCGTCGTGAGATCGGCCCGGAGGAAATTCTCGAGCGTTGCCTGCTGGCGTTGGTCAACGAGGGGGCAAAGATTCTCCAGGAAGGTATTGCCGAGTCGGCGCATGACATAGATCTGGTGTATCTGAACGGTTATGGCTTCCCGGCAGACAAAGGCGGGCCGATGGCCTGGGCGGATCAGCAGGGGCTGGCGGATATTCATCAGCGCTTGCTGGCGCTGGAGACGCGGCAGGGTGATCAATGGAAACCGGCGCGGTTGATTGGCGAGCTGGCGGCGCAGGGGAAGGGGTTTGCCGAGCACTGAGTGATTTGGTGCCTGTGGTGACGCCTTCGCGAGCAAGCCCACTCTCACGCTTGAAATGCGTTCCGAATGTGGGAGCGGGCTTGCTCGCGAAGGTCGCGCCTCGGTTTTAAATTAGACTCGCAAAAAATACCTTCAGGGATTGCTGATCAATGTCCAACCCGATGCCACAACGCACTGACTACCCACACTTCCAGCCGATCACCACGCGCTGGCACGACAACGACGCTTACGGTCACGTCAACAACGTCACCTATTACAGCTTCTTCGATACGGCGGTGAACACCTACCTGATCCAGGTCGGTGGACTGGATATTCATGACGGTGAGGTGGTGGGGTTTGTGGTCAGTTCGGCGTGCGATTACTTTGCGTCGATCGCCTTCCCGGATCTGATCGAGATCGGCTTGCGGGTCGGCAAACTGGGCAACAGTTCGGTGCAATATGAGCTGGCGGTGTTCAAGGTCGGCGAAAGCGAAGCCTGTGCCGCCGGGCGATTCGTGCATGTGTTCGTTGACCGGGCGAGCAATCAGCCGGTGCCGATTCCAGGTCAATTACGGCAGGCTCTGGAGCGTCTGGTGGTGGCTTAAAGCAAAAAAGATCGCAGCCTGCGGCAGCTCCTACATTGATTTGTGTAGGAGCTGCCACAGGCTGCGATCTTTTGATCGACCTGCCGCGATTCAGCAATCAGCGGTGGCGATAGTAGTTGTGATGCTTGCGATGGCCATAGGCGTGGCCACGACCACGGTGGTCGTCGCGGTAGTAGCGACGGTTATCACGACCGCGATCGTAATGGCGATCATCGTCATTGCTCTTGTTGCCCATGTAGTTGCCCAGCGCACCACCGGCGCCGCCACCTGCTGCGGCGCCGATCAGGCTGCCGGTGGTGCCGCCCATGCTGCGGCCAACCACGTTACCGCCGGCTGCGCCCAATGCACCGCCAATGGCCGCTTCGCCACGGCTGTGTTTGTTGGCGCCGACTGCGCTACCACCCGCGCCGCCCAAGGCTGCGCCAATGGTTGAACCTGTGCTGCCGCCTAAAGACTGACCGACGACCGAGCCAAGAACCCCGCCCAATGCGCCGCCCACACCTGCTTCGGTGGTGCCGCCTGCAGACGCAAAACCACTGACCAGGCCAAGGGACAACAAGAGAATCTGGGAGAACTTCATAGAGGAGCCTCAAAGGGATGACGGCGCCGATCCTGAGGCTGTGTAACAAGTGTGACAATCGAAATCCGACGAATAACACGACTTGTATACAATTTCGCAAGTTGCTGTTTTGTATGCGGAACTTAACCGATTTTCGCCGGTCTTTAGCTACTTCGGACAGGCCGCTTTTGTGAAAAAGCGGCCTTTTTTGTGGGCGTTCGAAAGGTGTTTGATCTGATAAATCAATTGCCTGGACATACCCTTTCGCGAGCAAGCCCGCTCCCACATTTGAAATGCATTCCAATGTGGGAGCGGGCTTGCTCGCGAAGAGGCCAGAAGGGGCCTCCTATCAGGCAGATTTGGCCATGATCAAACCAGTCTCGCTCGCCGCTTCCAACCGAATCGCAATGAACTTCGATGTCGGCGTATGGCTGCCATCCCCGGTGCTCTCCAGCGGCACTAGCGGGTTCACTTCCGGGTAGTAAGCTGCGGCTTGCCCCGCCGGAATATCAAACGCCAGCAAGGTGAAGCCTTTCACCCGACGCTCACGGCCATCGTCCCACAGCGAGACGATGTCAGCCTTCTGCCCCGGACGGAAACCCAGGCGAATGATGTCGGCCTCGTTGGCGAACAACACATCACGCTGACCTTTGACGCCACGATAACGATCGTCCAGACCATAAATCGTCGTGTTGTACTGATCGTGAGAGCGCATCGATTGCAGGATCAGGTCCGGCAGTTGCCCGGTGGCGCGGGTGCGTTCGTGTACCAGATCCTTGGGCAGCAGGTTCGCGCGAAAATTGGCGCGGCCTGACGGCGTGTTCCACTTGCGTGCGCCGGCGCTGTTACCCAGATAGAACCCACCCGGGTTCTTGACCTTTTCGGCGAAGTCCTTGAAGCCCGGAATGGTGTCGGCGATCAGCTCGCGAATGCGCCCGTAATCAGCCACCAGCCAGTTCCAGTCCACCGGTTTGCTGCCCAGTGTCGCGGCCGCGATGCCGGCGATGATCGACGGCTCCGAACGCATCTGGTTCGACAGCGGCTGCAACTGGCCGTTGGAGGCGTGCACCATGCTGAATGAGTCTTCGACAGTGACGGCTTGCGCGCCTTCAGTCTGGATATCGATGTCGGTACGACCGAGGCACGGCAGGATCAGCGCGTCTTTACCGTGCGCCAGGTGGCTGCGGTTGAGCTTGGTGCTGATCTGCACCGTCAGGTCGCAATTGCTCAGTGCTTCAAACGTGCGCGGGCTGTCCGGTGTGGCCTGGGCAAAGTTGCCACCCAGACCAATGAAGACCTTGGCGCGGCCCTCGGCCATCGCATGGATCGCCTCGACCACGTTGTGGCCATTGTGGCGCGGCACCTTGAACTGGAAGCGACGCTCCAGCGAATCGAGGAACGCTACCGGCGGACGCTCGTTGATGCCCATCGTCCGGTCGCCTTGCACGTTACTGTGACCGCGCACCGGGCACAGGCCCGCGCCCGGTCTGCCGATGTTGCCGCGCAGCAACATCAGGTTGGCGATTTCCTGGATGGTCGGCACCGAATGGCGATGCTGGGTAATGCCCATTGCCCAGCACATGATCACGTTCTTGCCTTTGGCGTACATCCGCGCGGCTTGCTCGATCTCGATCAGGGTCAGGCCGGACTGCGCGACAATCTGCTCCCACGGTGTGTCGTCGACGACGCCGAGGTACTCCAGCACATTGGCGCTGTGTTCATTGAGGAAGTCGTGATCAAACACCGCCGGCGCGCCAGCCTTCTGCGCATCGCGTTCCCATTGCAGGAGGAACTTGGCCATGCCGCGCAGCACCGCCATGTCGCCGCCAAGTGCCGGACGGAAGTACGCGGTGTTGGTCGGCTTGTCGCCGTTGGTGAGCATTTCGATCGGGTGCTGCGGGTGCTGGAAGCGCTCCAGGCCGCGTTCTTTCAGCGGATTGACGCACACCACTTGGGCGCCGCGCTTTACCGCTTCACGCAGCGGCTCAAGCATCCGCGGGTGGTTGGTGCCGGGGTTCTGGCCCCAGACGAAAATTGCATCGGCGTGTTCGAAGTCGTCAAAGGTCACAGTGCCTTTACCGACACCAACGCTTTGCGCCAGTGCAACACCGCTGGCCTCGTGGCACATGTTCGAGCAGTCAGGGAAGTTGTTGGTACCAAAGGCGCGGACGAACAGTTGATACAGGTACGCCGCTTCGTTGCTGGCGCGACCCGAGGTGTAGAACTCGGCCAGGTCCGGGCTCGGCAGGCTTTGCAGGTGCCGGGCGATCAACGCGTAGGCATCCTCCCAACTGATCGGTTTGTAGCGATCGGTTTCGGCGTCGTAGACCATCGGCTCGGTCAGGCGACCCTGATATTCCAGCCAGTAGTCGCTCTGCTCCAGCAGCGAGGTCACGCTGTGCTTGGCGAAGAATTTGGCATCGACGCGGCGCTTGGTCGCTTCCCAGTTCACCGCTTTCGCGCCGTTCTCGCAGAACTTGACCATGCCGCTTTCCGGCGAATCGCCCCATGCGCAACCCGGGCAGTCGAAGCCGCCGTTCTGGTTGGTCTTGAGCATCATGCGCAGGTTTTTCAGGGCGTTGTCGCTGGTCAACCAGGCCTGGGCCACACTGATCAGGGCACCCCAGCCGCCGGCGGCGCCTTTGTAAGGCTTGTAGCGCGGGACAGGTTTCTGGTCGGCTTGATGATGTTGGCTCACGCTTGATTCTCCATCGCGGGGCTATACACCCGCGGCGCACTTTTCTGCGGCAGGTGGATGAGATTGAGGTTGTGTCGACGGGCCCATTGCACGGCAAGGCCCGTGGGCGCAGACAGGCTGACCAGGGTCTGGATGCCGGCGCGCAGGACTTTCTGGATCAATTCGAGACTGCAACGGCTGGTGACAATCGCCAGTCCGCCTTCTGTGGATATCTTTTGCCGGATCAGCCCGCCGATCAGTTTGTCGAGGGCGTTGTGCCGGCCAATGTCTTCGCGCCCGAGCAGCAACTCGCCGCTGGCATCCATGAACACTGCTGCATGCACCGCGCCGCAATGCTGTCCCAAAGGCTGAAACGCGCCGATGCGCTGGCGCAAACCGTCCAGCCATGCGATCGGTGGCAACGGCGCGCCGGGCAATACCTTGAGGTCGGGCAACGCCTGCTCGACCGCTTCAACACCGCACAGTCCGCAACCGCTGGTGCCCGCCAGTTGCCGGCGCTGCTGCTTGAGGTTCCAGAAGGCGCGATTGGCGATGGTCACTTGTGCATATTGCGCAGAACCGGCGCCAGTCAATTGCAGGTCATAAATGTCGGTGGCGTCGATGATGATGCCGCTGCCGAGGCTGAAGCCGACGATGAAGTCTTCAAGGTCGGTCGGCGTCACCAGCATCACTGCCTGACTGATGCCGTTGTAGGCAATCGCCAACGCGACTTCCTCGGCCAGCGCGGTGCTGGCCGATTCTTCGCGGGGTAGATCGCTGTAACTGTAAGTCTGGCTGGCGGCTGGCGCGGGCGTTTCGAGTGCAGGCGCCGCGCAGGCTGGGCGCTTGGCGTTCATGGCATCACCGACGGATTGATCAACGTTAAGACTAGGCGCGGCAAGATGTCGCGTCTAATCGCTACTGTCGATCTATCGATAGATGCCGTCGATCAAGAGGCCGCTGGCGATTCCTGGTACAGCGCGAAACAGGCCTCGGCCAACGCTGAACGCGGTGCGCCGCGACGCATGATCAACCCAAGCGGGGCGAGGGTCCGGGCGTTTTCGAGCGGTTGCAGGCGCAGGTGATCGGTGAGTTTTTCGAGGCCGCCGTCGAGCGGCATGATCGCGCAGCAAAAACCGCCGTGCACGGCTTGTAACAATTGATGGACGGCATCGGTTTGCAGCAACGGCTGCGGGCTCAGGCCACGGCTGTGGAAGTTATGGTCGATGGACTGCCGAAAATGCATGCCGCTGGTGAGCATGCCCAACGGCAGTTCGATCAGCGATTCCCAGCTCAACGGCGCTTCGCCGAAGGTAAAGGTGCGCTGGTCGTAGAGCAGGCCCATGCGCGTTTCACTGAAGGCCAGCGATTCGAAGCGCTCATTGTCCAGGCGATCCAGATAGGACACGCCAAGGTCGATGCGGTTGTTCGCCAGGTGCTCAAGAATTTGCTCGGAGCTTAGTGCCGACATTTCGAAACGCAGGTTCGGGTGCGCGGTATGCAGGCGTTGCATCAGTGGCAACGGATCGAAGCTCGACAGCGGCACCACGCCCAGCCGCAGCGTGCCGATGAGGTTACCGCGACAGGCCGCGGCTTCCGCGTGCAAGCCGTCATAAGCCGCCATCACCGACCGTGCCCACGCCAGCACGCGTTCGCCCGGCGCGGTAAAACCTTCGAAGCGCTGGCCACGGTTGACCAGTGGCAGATCGAGCTCTTCTTCGAGTTTGCGCAGGCGCATCGACAGGGTTGGCTGAGTGATGTGGCAACGCGCGGCGGCCTGGCCGAAGTGGCGGGTTTCGTCGAGGGCGATGAGGAATTTCAGCTGCTTGATGTCCATCTTCGCTCCGAAGGGTTGTTGGCGGGTGGGCGATTCTACCGCTTGGGCGGGGACAGGGTCATTGGTCGGCTTGGAACCGGGTTTGTCCGCGGTGGTCTAGGCTTGGACGTCTGGAACCCAAATCAAGGAGTGTGCACCATGAGTCTTTTGAGCTTTGTGAAAGAAGCCGGTGAAAAACTGATCGACCTGCTGACCCCGGGCAACGCCAATGCCAGTGAGCAGTTGAAGGATCACATCAGCAAGGTCGGGCTGGGCAACCCGAATGTGCAGGCGACCGTCGACGGTGACAAGGTCACTGTGACCGGTGAAGTGGCGAGTCAGGAAGAGAAAGAGAAGATTCTGCTGGCGGTGGGCAACATTGCCGGTGTTGGCAGTGTGGATGATCAGATCACCGTAAGCGGGCCGGTTGTCACTGCCGCGCAATTTGTCGTGGTCAAGTCGGGCGACACCCTCAGCGCGATTTCTCTGCGCGTGTATGGCGATGCCAACAAGTATCAGAAAATCTTCGACGCCAACAAACCACTGCTCAAGGATGTGAACAAAATCTATCCAGGCCAGACACTGCGTATCCCTGAATAAACCGCCCTATAGGAGCTGCCGCAGGCTGCGATCTTTTGATCTTGCGTTTTGAGGATCAAAAGATCGCAGCCTGCGGCAGCTCCTACAGTGGATCAGAGGTTGGCGATCAGGCTGCGGTAATCTTCGACGGCGGCAAACTCGGCGGTGTCCCTCGGTCCCTTGCGACTGTCCGGCTCCTTTACCGCCAACAAATGCGCTACGCCAAAATCTCGCGCACTGCGCAGAATCGGCAAGGTGTCGTCGATGAACAGGCTACGCGCCGGTTCAAAGCCGATATCCGCCTGCAAGGCATCCCAGAACTGCGGGTTCTCTTTCGGGTAGCCGTAATCGTGGGAGCTGATCAGCCGCTCGAAATACGGTGCCAGTTCAATTCGCTCAAGCTTCAGTGACAGCGAATCGCGATGTGCATTGGTGATCATGATCACCCGCTTGCCAGCGCGCTTGAGCGCCTCCAGAAAGGTATCAGCATCCGGACGCAAGGCAATCAGGTGCGCGGTTTCCTGTTTCAACTCGCGTACCGACAGCTTCAACTCGGCGCTCCAGAAATCCAGGCAGTACCACTGCAACTGGCCGGCATGGCGTTCGAACAGCGGCTGCAATTCCATCTCGGCCATGGCCCGGCTCACCCCGTGCAGCTCGGCGTAGCGCTGGGGCAGGTGTTCCAGCCAGAAATGATTGTCGAAGTGCAGATCCAGCAGCGTGCCGTCCATGTCGAGCAGAACGGTATCGATGTCGGACCACGGTAATGAAGGCATGGCAACGTCTCGAGCGGTAGAAAGATATCCGACGTAAACAATCGGGAAAGCCGCGTTATAGTAGCGCGTTCACGCCAAGGAGCTTTGCATGCGCCAGAAACCCACCGTACTTGCCCGCGAAATCGTCGCCACCAGTCGCCTGTTTTGCGTCGAAGAACTCAAGCTGCGTTTTTCCAATGGCGTGGAGCGCACCTACGAGCGTCTGGTTGGCAAGGGCGCGGGTTATGGCGCGGTGATGATCGTGGCGATGCTCGACGCTGAACACGCGGTGTTGATTGAGGAGTATTGCGGCGGCACCGACGAATACGAATTGTCCCTGCCCAAAGGCTTGATCGAGCCAGGTGAAGACGTGCTGGCGGCAGCCGAGCGTGAACTCAAGGAAGAGGCCGGGTTTGGCGCGCGGCAATTGGAACATCTGACCGAGCTGTCGCTGTCGCCCGGTTACATGAGCCAGAAAATTCAGGTGGTGTTGGCCACGGATTTGTATGAAGAGCGACTGGAGGGCGACGAGCCTGAGCCGATGCGGGTCGACAAGATCAACCTGCGTGACCTGTCGACGCTGGCGCAGAACCCGCAATTCTCCGAGGGCCGCGCACTGGCGGCGCTGTATCTGACCCGTGACCTGCTGAGCCAGCGTGGGTTCTTCCCGTCATGAGTGAGATGCCGATGAGTTTTCCCCATCCGTTGATGGCGCCAGTGGTTGAACTGGCATTGCAGGCTGGCGAGGCGATCCTGCCGTTCTGGCGCGCTGGCGTTGAAGTCACGGCCAAGGCCGATGACTCGCCGGTGACCGCAGCGGATCTGGCCGCGCACCACGTTATCGTTGCGGGGCTGACGGCGCTGGATCCGAGCATTCCGGTGTTGTCCGAAGAAGACGCCAACATTGCGCAGAGCGTACGTGCCGGTTGGCAGCGCTGGTGGCTGGTCGATCCGCTGGATGGCACCAAGGAGTTCATCAGCGGCAGTGAAGAATTTACCGTCAACATTGCGTTGATCGAGAATGGACGCGTGGTGTTTGGCGTGGTGTCGATGCCGACCAATGGTCGTTACTACGTCGGCGGGGCCGGACTTGGCGCCTGGCGGTGTGACCAGGGCGGCACGCCGGTTGCGATTCAGGTGCGTGATGTCCCGGGGCCGGGTGAGGCGTTCACCGTGGTCGCCAGCCGTCGGCATTCCAGCCCTGAACAAGAGCGCCTGCTGGCCGGGTTGAGTGCCAGCCTGGGCGAGTTGCAGTTGGCGAACATTGGCAGCTCGCTGAAGTTTTGCCTGTTGGCGGAAGGCGCGGCGGATTGTTATCCGCGCCTGGCGCCGACGTCGCAGTGGGACACGGCGGCGGCGCAGGGCGTGCTGGAAGGGGCGGGCGGTGAGGTGCTGGATTTGCGCGGTGAGGCGTTCTGCTATCCGGCGCGGGAATCGTTGCTGAACGAGTTCTTTTTGGCGCTGCCGGCGAAGGCGGCCTGGCGGCAAAGGTTGTTGGAGTTGGCCCGGGGTTAAGTGGGCTGATCGGCAATCGCCCTCACCCCAGCCCTCTCCCCCAGGAGAGGGAGCCGAGGGATATTGGAAAGCAGCGCTGACTTGGTCGAGGTTTGCTGAATCCATAATCGCTGCGATCTTTCAGGTCGATGTACAACGCAAGACACCTCGGTCAGTCCCCTCTCCCTCGGGGAGTGGGCTAGGGTGAGGGGTTGTTGATCTTCAGCGGTGCAAAACGTACTGCCCGGTAAATGTCACGGCGTCTTCTTCGCTGCCCTGATTGACGATCCGCGTATCGAGCGTCAACCGCGCCCGCCCATAACGCTGATACATCGCCAGAAACTTCTTCCACGCCTTCGCTTCAGGCGCCGGACAAATCGCCACGGCATCGCCGGTCACCGGCAGTGGATAACTGATCTGCCCTTCCTGAATCACAATGTGCCCGTCGGTGATGCCTTCTTCTTTCAGACGCAAATGCAACCAGCCCCAACCGGCCAGCACCGCGCCGCAGTAAAGGCTGCCGCCGAACATGGTGCTCTTGTGATTGACGTTGCGATCCAGCGGCAAATACAGGCTCAGCTGTTGTTCCCGCCAGTCGAGCACCTTGAGGCCCATGTCTCGAGTCAGGGGGATGTCGTGATGCAGGACCGATTCTAGATAGGCGCGGTTGTTGCTCATTCGTTTTCGTCCCCATGACTGCTGTCGCCGAAATTCAGGCCGTGCTTGCGCAGTTTGTCGTGCAGGGTCTTGCGCGGTACACCCAGAGCTTCGGCGAGGCTGCGCACCGAGCTGTGGGAGCGCGCCAGTTCAGCGGCGATCAATGACTTCTCGAAGTTTTCCACTTGCTCGCTGAGCCCGCCGTTAATGACTTCGACAGTGGTCACGCCGCTGCCTTCGACGCCATTGTTGTCCAGCGCCAACTCCAGACCGAGAGCGAAACGTTCGGCAGCATTTTGCAATTCGCGTACGTTGCCGGGCCAGGTGTGCCGCAGCAGCAAGGCACGCTGTGCCGGTTGCAGTTCATGCGGCGGCAAACCGTGGCGGGCACTGGCTTCATCGGCGTAATGCTGGAACAGCACCAGCGCATCTTCGCCACGTTCACGCAGCGGCGGAATGCGCAGCGGCGCGACATTGAGACGGTAATACAAGTCGGCGCGGAAGCGTCCCTGATCGGCGGCTTGGCGCAGGTCTTCCTTGGTCGCGGCGATGACGCGGATGTCCAGCGGGATCAGCTGATTGCCGCCCAAGCGTTCGACCACGCGTTCTTGCAGCATGCGCAGCAACTTCACCTGCACATCCATGCTCATGCTCTCGATTTCATCGAGAAACAATGTGCCGCCGTTGGCGAATTCGAATTTGCCGATTCGGCGTTTCTGCGCGCCGGTGAACGCGCCGGGCTCATGGCCGAACAGTTCGCTTTCCACCACCGACTCGGCCAGTGCGCCGGCGTTGATCGCCACGAACGGGCCGTTACGCCGGCTCGACAGATCATGCAGAGCGCGGGCGACGACCTCTTTGCCGGCCCCGGTTTCGCCGAGGATCAATACGTCAGCCTTGGTCGCCGCCAGTGCTCCGATCTGCTCGCGCAGGCGCAGCATCGGCGCTGAATGGCCGACCAGTCGCGCGCTCAGTTCGTTGCGATCACTCAAGGCCAGGCGCAGGCTGCGGTTATCCAATACCAATCGGCGCAAGGCCAAAGCGCGGCGCACGCTGTCGAGCAGAGCATCGCTGGCGAACGGTTTTTCGAGAAAGTCATAGGCACCGGCACGCATCGCCTGCACTGCCAGCGGCACGTCGCCATGGCCGGTGATCAGCAGCACCGGCAGCTCGGGATCCTGGGCATGCAATTCACTCAGCAACTCCAGGCCATCCATGCCCGGCATGCGGATGTCGCTGACCACTACGCCCGGCCAATCGCGCTCAAGTTGTGCGGCCAGACCCTTGGCTTCGGACAGCGGCAATATTTTCAGGCCGGCCAGATCCAGCGTCTGGCCGAGGGCCTGACGCAGGTGCGGATCGTCGTCGATCAACACCACCTGAATGCGATTGTCGATGGTCATGCACTTCGATCCTCGGACGGTTGCAGGCTGACCCCGGGCGCACCGGCGCGCAGCCGCAGGGTAATCAAGGCGCCGCCTTGCTTGTGGTTGGCGAACGACAGTTCACCGCCGAAGGCGCGCATCAGCGTTTCACAGATCGCCAGCCCCAGACCGAGGCCCTGGGTGCGGGTCTTGGTGGTGTAGAAGGGCTCGCTGGCGCGGCCGAGGGCTTCCATGCAAAACCCCGGGCCGTTGTCGCGAATGTACAGATTGACGCCCTCGGTGGTGGATTCGGCACTCAGCCAGAGTTTGCGCGGCGGGCCTTTCTCGGTCAGCGCATCGAGAGCGTTGGCCAGCAGATTGCCGAGCACCTGGCGCAGGCGGGTTTCGCCGGCCTCGACCCATAGAGTGGCGGCCGGCAGGTCGCGAATCAGCTCGACTTCCATGCTGCGCCGACGTTTGGCCAGCAGCGCCAGGGCATCGTCCAGTGCCGGTTGCAGGGCGACGCTTTCCGGGGCATGGCGATCGCGACGGGCGAAGGCGCGCAGGTGGGCTATGATCGAGGCCATGCGTCCGGTCAGTTCGCTGATCAGCTTGAGATTGCCGCGCGCATCGTCGGTGCGCTGATGATCGAGCAATACTTCGGCGTTCTCGGCGTAACTGCGGATTGCCGCCAGCGGCTGATTGAGTTCGTGGCTGATGCTCGCCGACATCGTCCCCAGCGCCGACAGTTTACCGGCCTGGACCAGGTCGTCCTGCGCGCGGACAAGCTCTTGCTGCGCCTGCTCGCGTTCGAGCACTTCCTGCTTCAAGCGGCGGTTGAGGCCTTCAAGATCGCTGGTGCGTTCGGCGACCCGGCCTTCCAGTTCACGGCGCGCCTTGGCTTCAAACGCGATGCGCTCCAGATAGTGGCGGCGGCGCTGCATCATCAGGCCGAGCAACAGCATCACCACCAGCAACGCCGCGCCGCCGATGGCGACCACCGTGCGTACCGGGCGGTCAATCAGGGTGCGCGGGGCGAGAATGCTGACGCTCCAGCCGGTTTCGGCGATGTCGTGGGTCTGGATCAGCCACGCAGTTGGGCTGAGGTTCAGTGGCCGTGGCTCACGGGTCGGGTAAGGCTGGATCGCGGTGATGGCCGAGCGTTCGCTATCGCTCAACACTCGCGTCGAGCGAAAGCGCCATTCCGGGCGCGAGGTGAGAATGACCACGCCGTTGTGGTCGGTCACCAGCAGTTGTTCCGGGGTTTTGCCCCACAGGCTTTCGGTATGGTCGAGGTCGACCTTGATCACCAGCACGCCGATGATCTTTTCGCCATTGCGCACGGCGGCGGCGAAGAAGTAACCGCGTTTGGCCGACGTGGTGCCAAGCCCGAAAAAGCGCCCGAGGCGACCGGCCATGGCTTCGCTGAAATACGGGCGGAAGGAAAAGTTACGGCCGACGAAACTGTCGTGCTTGTCCCAGTTCGACGCGGCCAGCGTTTGCCCGCTGGTGTCCATCAGGTACATGACTTCGGCGCCGGTCTGCGCGGCGATGTTCTTCAGCAGGCGATTGGCGTTGCCTTGGGTCACGCCATCGTCAGGCGCGCCGAGCACCGCACGCAGGGCCGGCAGGTCGCCAAGAATTTGCGGCAGCACTTCGTAGCGGTGCAGGGTGCCCAGCAGGTTGGCGACGTAGAGGTCGAGGGTCTGGCGATTCTGCCCGGCCAGTTCGCTGCGGTAATAGCGCTCGGCCAGATGTTCCAGCGGCCATAGCAGCGGCGCCAGACACAGGGCCAGCAGGGCGAGACTGCGCCAGCGGGGCCTGCGGGGAAGGGTTGGTTTCATAAGCCGGATGCGCCTGTAGGGACAGGCGCATTATGCCTAGGCTCAGGCGAAGACGTCAGCGTCCTTGAACAGCGCTGCAACCTGATCCTTGGCGGACAGCTTCGGCGCCTCGTCCAGCTGCCAGTCGATGCCCAGATCCGGATCGTCCCAGCGAATGCTGCGCTCCGCCGACGGCGTGTAGTAATCAGTGGTCTTGTAGAGGAATTCGGCGAATTCGCTCAGCACCACGAAACCGTGGGCGAAGCCTTCCGGTACCCACAGTTGACGGTGGTTTTCCGCCGACAGGCGCACCGCCACCCATTTGCCGAAATGCGGCGAGCTACGACGAATGTCCACGGCAACATCAAGCACTTCGCCGACAGTCACGCGGACCAGTTTGCCCTGAGTGTTTTCCAGTTGGTAATGCAGGCCACGCAGCACGCCTTTTTGCGAGCGCGAATGGTTGTCCTGCACGAATTGCGTATCCAGGCCGGTCGCGTCCTGAAACGCCTTGGCATTGAAACTCTCGTAGAAGAAACCGCGCTCGTCACCGAAAACCTTTGGTTCGATGATCAGAACACCGGGCAGATCGGTGGTGATTACATTCATGAGGATTTCCAAAGATAAGTGTGAATAGCCGACATTCTTGCGCAAAGTGCCGGAGGGCGCGAGTGTTCGAATGTAAATAGCGGCTACCCGTGTCACGACGGTTAGGGGTTGCGCATCCTTGGAAGCAATGGCGATATAGGCGCCTAATAAAATTTCAGGGGTCGTTTCATGCCGCTCGCCACGTTGATTCATCGCGCCAGTTTGCCCAGCCCGCAGGTCTCCCAAGAGCAGGCGCTGCAATGGCTGGCAGAACATTACGGGCTCAGCGGCACCTTGCAAGCGCTTGGCAGCCAGCAGGACCTCAATTACCGCGTCGACAGTGCCCGCGGACGCTTTGTGCTGAAAATCTGCCGCGGCGATTACGCCCTGGTTGAGTTGCAAGCCCAACACGCCGGGCTTAAATATCTGGCTGAGAATGCCCATGTGCCCGTGCCTCGGGTGATTGCGGCCAACAATGGTCAGGACCTGTTGTCGCTGCAAGCGGGCGGCGAAGCGGTGCATGTGCGCCTGCTCGATTACATCGAAGGCCAGCCGCTGACCGATCTCGATCATCTGGGCGAGGAAGTGGTGGCCGGGTTTGGCCGGCTCTGCGGCGAGATGGATCTGGCACTGGCAGGTTTCGACCATCCGGGCCTTGAGCGCACCTTGCAGTGGGATGCTCGGCATGCCAGCGCGTTGATCCGCCATTTATTGCCGGTGATCAAGGACGAGCGGCAACGCCTGTTGATCGCTGATACCGCCGAACAGGCCGAGCGTCGTTTGCAGCCATTGCTGGACAAATTGCCGGTGCAGGCGATCCATATGGACATTACCGATGACAACGCCGTTTGGGCGCGTGACGCCCAGCGCCACTGGCAACTGCAAGGCGTGATCGATTTCGGCGATCTGGTGCGCACCTGGCGCATCACCGATCTGTCGGTCACCTGCGCGGCGTTGCTGCATCACGCCGCTGGCGATCCCTTTGTCATCCTGCCGGCGGTGCGGGCTTATCACGCGGTCAATCCGTTGCAGCACGAAGAGTTGCAGGCATTGTGGCCATTGATCGTGGCGCGTGCGGCGGTGTTGGTGCTCAGTGGCGAGCAGCAGGTCAGCATCGACCCGAACAATACGTACAGCCGCGACAACCTCAGCCACGAGTGGGAAATATTCCGCGTCGCTGCGTCGGTGCCTTTGGCGCTGATGGAGGCAGCGATTCTTACCGCTGTCGGTCAGAGCTTGCCGGCAATCAATGGCGCAGGTTTTGCGCCGTTGTTACCGAGTCTGGTCGGACGTGAGTTTGCGCTGATCGACCTCGGCGTATTGAGTCCACATTTCGAGGCCGGCAACTGGGAGCAGGAGGGCATTGATCAGCGTCTGCTGACGGAAGCCGCAGCGGCGCATGGTTTGGCGGCGAGTCGCTATGGTCAGTATCGTTTGTCGCGTACCCGGCCCGATTGCGCCGATGAGCCGGAGACTTTTCCACTGCACGTTGAGTTGCGCGTGCCCAACGGCACTGCCGTGGAAGCGCCGTTTGCCGGTGTACTGCATCTGGCGGCGGACGGCGCGGTACAACTGGATGGGCCGCAGCTGAGCGTTTGTCTGCGCGGCGTGTCACCTTCGCTGCACGCTGGCGCAGCGCTGGTCAAAGGTCAGGTGCTGGGCGCGGTCAGCGGACCGTTGATCGTGCAATTGAGCCGAGGCGCGCAACTGCATGCGCCGCTGTTTTGCACACCGACCCAAGCGCCGGCGTGGCAGGCTTTGTGTCCGTCGCCGGCAGTGTTACTGGGGCTGGCCTGTGATGCCGCACCGGAGTTGGATGCACAGACCCTGCTGGAACGTCGCGACGCCAGTTTCGCCCGCACGCAAAAACACTATTACGTCGATCCGCCGCGCATCGAACGGGGCTGGCGCAATCACCTGATCGACATGCAGGGGCGTTCGTACCTCGACATGCTCAACAACGTCGCGGTGCTCGGTCACGGTCATCCGCGCATGGCTGCCGTCGCCGCACGCCAATGGTCACTGCTCAACACCAACTCGCGGTTCAACTATGCGGCAGTCGCGGAGTTCTCCGAGCGCTTGCTGAAACTGGCGCCGGAGGGCATGGATCGGGTGTTCCTGGTCAACAGTGGCAGCGAGGCCAACGATCTGGCGATCCGCTTGGCCTGGGCCTACAGCGGCGGCCGCGACATGCTCAGCGTGCTTGAGGCCTATCACGGCTGGACCGTCGGCGCTGACGCGGTCTCGACCTCGATTGCCGATAACCCGAAGGCGCTGGAAAGCCGCCCGGACTGGGTGCATCCGGTGACCGCGCCGAATATTTATCGCGGTCAATTCCGTGGCCAGGATTCAGCACCGGACTACGTGCGCAGTGTTGAACATCAACTGCAGAAAATCGCTGAGCAGAAACGCCAACTCGCAGGTTTCATCTGTGAACCGGTGTACGGCAATGCCGGTGGCATTTCCCTGCCGCCGAATTATCTGAAGCAGGTCTACGCGCTGGTGCGTGCACAGGGCGGCGTGTGCATCGCCGATGAAGTGCAGGTGGGCTACGGGCGCATGGGCAAGTTCTTTTGGGGTTTTGAGGATCAAGGCGTGGTGCCGGACATCATCACCATGGCCAAAGGCATGGGCAACGGCCAGCCGCTCGGCGCGGTGATCACGCGCCGGGAAATCGCCGAAGCGCTGGAGGCCGAGGGCTATTTCTTCTCCTCGGCGGGCGGTAGTCCGGTGAGCTGCCAGATCGGCATGGCGGTGCTCGACGTCATGGCGGAAGAAAAGCTCTGGGAGAACGCGCAAGTGGTCGGTGGCCACTTCAAGGCGCGGCTCGAAGCGTTGATCGATAAACATCCGCTGGTGGGCGCCGTGCATGGTTCCGGCTTCTACCTGGGACTGGAATTGATCCGCAACCGCGAGACACTCGAACCGGCGACCGAGGAAACCGCGCTGCTGTGTGATCGCCTGCGTGAACTGGGAATCTTCATGCAGCCGACCGGCGATGACCTGAACATTCTGAAGATCAAGCCACCGATGGTGACGTCGCGACGCAGCGTCGATTTTTTTGTCGATATGCTCGATCGGGTGCTTGAAGAGGGTCTCTAGTCATCCGCATATCCCCTGTAGGAGCGAGCCTGCTCGCGAAAGCGTCGGTTCAGTCAGCGCTGCTGTTGAAGGAGAAACCGCTTTCGAGCAGGCTCGCTCCCACACTTGAATTCGTGCGAGTAGTTCGATTTGTATCGGGTTTAATTAGGAAATTTTAGACGGAATACATTTTTTGCGATTCTAAATACGATATTTATCGGTTATAAAGTCGCCATCGCTTTTTAAGCCTTCGACAGTTCCCAGGAGTCCTGATCCCCATGACCACTTTGAAAAGTACCCCGCGCGCCGATGGCTTCCACATGCCGGCGGAGTGGGCGCCGCAGACTCAGACCTGGATGATCTGGCCCGAGCGCCCGGACAACTGGCGTCTGGGTGGCAAACCGGCACAAGCCGCCCACGCCGCAGTGGCGAAGGCCATCGCCCGTTTCGAACCGGTCACCGTGGCAGTGTCCGCCGGCCAGTACGAAAACGCCCGCGCGCGTCTCGACGTGCCGAATATCCGCGTGGTCGAGATGTCCAGCGATGACGCCTGGGTGCGCGACAGCGGCCCGACGTTCGTCATCAACAACAGTGGCGAAGTGCGCGGTGTGAACTGGGACTTCAACGCCTGGGGCGGTTTTGACGGCGGCCTGTATTCGCCGTGGAACCGGGATTCGCAGGTCGGCGGCAAGATCCTCGAGATCGAGCGCAGCTCGCGTTACCGCACTGAAGGTTTTGTGCTGGAGGGCGGTTCGATTCACGTCGACGGCGAAGGCACGCTGATCACCACCGAAGAATGCCTGCTCAACCGCAATCGCAACCCGCATCTGGGCCGCGAAGAAATCGAAGCGGTGCTCAGCGCCAATCTGTCTGTGGATAAAATCATCTGGCTGCCGGACGGTTTGTTCAACGACGAAACCGATGGCCATGTGGATAACTTCTGCTGCTACGTGCGCCCGGGCGAAGTGCTGCTGGCGTGGACCGACGATCCGCAGGATCCGAACTACCCGCGCTGCCAGGCGGCAATGCACGTGCTGCAAAGCAGCACCGACGCCAAGGGGCGCCCGTTCACGGTGCACAAGATGCCGATTCCGGGGCCGCTGTACGCGACCGAAGAAGAGTGCGCCGGGGTCGATCCGGTGGACGGCACGCAAGAGCGCAATCCGTCCGTGCGCCTGGCCGGTTCCTACGTGAACTTCCTGATCGTCAACGGCGGCATCATCGCGCCAAGTTTCGATGATCCAATGGACGCGCCGGCAAAAGAGATTCTGCAGAACCTGTTCCCGCAGCACGAAGTGGTAATGGTGCCGGGCCGCGAACTGTTACTCGGTGGCGGCAATATCCACTGCCTTACCCAGCAGCAACCCGCGCCGCACAAAGAGTGAGGCTAGACGTAACAGCTTGAGTTGATTCATAAATCGGTCAGGCAATGTTTAGCTCGCTAAGCATCAACACAGGCCCGCAGCCCGTCAGGACTGCGGGCTTCTTTGTATCCACTTGTCGACAACTGAGAAACATTGGCATAGCTCTTGTATCCATCACCCGTGCACTAGGGAGGGAGGAGAACTTCAACAGTTCTGTCATAAACCTTGGATAAGTTAGCCGCTCACGTACGGGGAGAGAGCGCTGAAATGAACGCCGAAGTGAACGTAGTCAGCGAGCGGACGTTGCACCCCATGGCCGTAAACGGCGAATCGCTGCAGATTGTCGCGCACTGGTTGAAGTCCAATGGAACGCGTCAGATCAGGGAACCTGATCCGCGCCGGATGATGATCGAGCGATACCCCGCTGATCTGTTCAGCGAGGCCGAACTGGAAGCGTTGTGGGCTGTGATGGAAGGATAAGAACAACAACAGGGATTGGTAAAAGCGCTGCCGGGATGGCGGCGCTTTTTTATGCACGAAAGAAAAGATCGCAGCCTGCGGCAGCTCCTACAGGGAATCACACATTCCAATGTAGGAGCTGCCGCAGGCTGCGATCTTTTGATCTTGTTTCTTAGAAGCTATAAGTTCCGGTCATCACAACGCTGCGCGGTGCCCCGGGCTGAATCTGATACTGGCTGGTCGCCGATGCGTAATAGTCACGATCGGTGATGTTGTTCAGCGCCGCCCGCAAATCCCAATCCTTCATGCGGTAACCCACCAGCGCATCCCAACGGCCATAACCCGGCAATACGGTGGTGTTGGCATTATCGGCGTAACGCTGGCCGACCAGGGTCAGACCGGTTTCGCCATACCAGCCCATTTCCGGTTTCCAGGTCAGGAACAGGCTGGCGTTGTGCTTGGCGACGTTGTTGATGCGTTTGCCTTCGAGGCCGTTGTTGTCCTTCTCGATGGTGGCGTCCTGCACGCCGACGCCACCGCGGACGTACCAGTTACCGACGATATTGCCGGTGGCAGTCAACTCGATCCCGCGTGAGCGTTGCAGACCGGACATTACCGTCAGCGTCGGGTCGTTAGGATCGCTGGTGCGGCGGTTGTACAGTTCCAGGTCGTAGATCGCCAGCGTGGTACTCAGGCGATCGTCGAGCCAATCGCTCTTCACGCCGATTTCTTTCTGCTTGGTCAGTTCGGGGCTGAGGTCGTTGCTGTTGCCGGCCGCTCCCGGCGTGATGCCGATCAGACCGCCGCCGACCGGAGAGAAGGTCTTCGACCACGAGGCGTAGAACGAGTGGTTCTGCAGCGGCGTCCAGACCAGACCGACGCGCGGGCTGGTGCTGTGGCTGTCG
Source organism: Pseudomonas sp. NPDC089741 (assembly GCF_044748825.1). NCBI lineage: Bacteria > Pseudomonadati > Pseudomonadota > Gammaproteobacteria > Pseudomonadales > Pseudomonadaceae > Pseudomonas > Pseudomonas sp. NPDC089741. The sequence goes on from NZ_JBIVGT010000025.1 coordinate 25,565, forward strand.
CGATCTTCGGAAATGTTGCGCAGCTTGTTGGTCGACTCGATATCGAAGGTGTCGTAGCGCAGCCCGCCGAGCAGTTGCCATTGATCGTTCAGGCGCAGTTGATCCTGCACGTACACCGCGCGGCTTTCGACTTCCGTGTGGCTGTTGCTGGAGACTTGCATGCTGCCGGTATGGCGCAGGTCGCGGTTGGGGCTGTAGAGGTCGAGCGACGGTACGGGACGTGCGCCAGGCGTTCTGCCGGTGGCGGCGTTGTACAGCGTTGGATCGCGGCGCTGGCTGCCGGTTTCGACGCCGGTGAGCAGGCGATGCTCAAGACCGAACGTATCGAAACTGCCTTCCAGTTCGAGGTTGTTGTAGATATTGCGGGTGGTCAGATCCTGCTGCCAGTGCTGACGCGTGACCTTGTTGGTTTTACTGTCGAAACCGGTCAGGTAAGTGTTATCGAAATCACTGTCGAGCTTGAACACCCCGAGGGTCTGGCGCAGTTGCCAGCTGTCATTGATTTCGTAGGTGAGTCTGGAGCGCAGCGATTGCGTCTTGTCGTCGATGAAGTCGTGATCGTTGCCGTAGGTGGTGTCGCGACCGACATCGGCGGGACGCCCGTTGACCCCGGGAATCCCGCGATCCGGTGTGCGGTTGTAACGGCTGTATTCGTACTGCACCAACCAGTTCAGGTCGGGTGTCAGTTGCCAGCTCATCGACGGCGCGAACAGTTGGCGATTGCCGCTGACGCCGTCGCGGAAACTGTTTTCATCCATGTTGCCCATGTTCAGGCGCAGGCTGAGGTTGTCGCTCGGGTCGGTGCTGAGGTCAGCGTAAAGGCTGCGCAAATCTTCGCTGCCGCCTTGCGCTTCGATGGTCGAGCGGCGGCCGAATTCCGGCATCTTGCTGACGCGGTTGACGATCCCGCCCTGGCTGCCACGGCCGTACAACACGGCGGCGGGGCCTTTGAGGACTTCGACGCGTTCGATGTTGTGCAGGTCGCGCTTGTATTGGCTGTCGTCGCGAATGCCGTCCAGATAGAAGTCGTTGCTGGCATCGAAGCCGCGAATGCGCAGGCTGTCGAAACGGGTGTCGGCGCTGCTGCTGACGTTGGGCATACCACTCAAGGCATCGCCGATATCGTTGGTGCCATAGCTGGCAACGTTTGCGGTCTTGATCGAATCGATCGCCTGCGGCACATAGCGCACCGGCGTGGAGGTGCGGGTTGCGGTAGTGCTGGCCTTGACGCGTGGATCATCGGCTTGCGCTTCGGCGTTGATCGCGGTGGCAGGTAATTCAGTTGCCGAATAGGCAAAACCGCTGGACAGAAAGGCAGAAAGCCCAAGGGTGACGGGCGTAAGACGGAACGGGGCAGGCATTGAAAAGCGCATCCGAAAGGGTAGAGGAATTCGAGCGCGCGAATGGTAATGCTTTGCATTTGCTTCCGTAATTTATTCTTGAGAAGTTCCCCAGGTTCATTGTTTCAATTTATGTCGAGATCGATACAAATGGCGTAGTCGGGCATTCGACCGGTTCAAGCAACAGACTGAAAGTCATTCTGGCGTTTTTCCGCAATGCCTCCGGGTTTAGTCTGCCGGCATCGAATTTTTCTACTTTCTTGCCGGTATTTCTGATGATCCTTCACTACATTTACGACCCATTGTGCGGCTGGTGCTACGGCGCCAAACCGCTGGTTCAGGCGGCGCAGCAAGTAATGCCAGTCATCGCGCATGCGGGGGGCATGATGAGCGGTGCCAATCGCCAGAACGTTTCGGCGCAGCTGCGCAGTTATGTAATCCCGCATGATCGGCGCATCGCTGAATACACCGGGCAGCCTTTCGGCGAGGCCTACTTTGAAGGCTTGCTGCGCGATCACTCGGCGGTATTCGATTCGACGCCGCCGATTGCCGCCGTCATGGCGGCGGATCAAATTGATGGGCGTGGTCTTGAATTGCTTGGGCATGTGCAGACGGCGCACTACCTGGAAGGGCGACGGATTGCTGATGAATCGGTACTGCTGGATCTCGCCGTGCAGATGGGTTACGCCGTCGAAAGCTTTCAGGCTGCGCTCAGTTCCGTGGATACCGAGCAGCATGTAAAAGCCAGTCGTGCGCTGTTGGCTCAACTGGGCGGACAAGGTTTTCCAACATTTGCGCTGGAAGACAACGGTCAGTTCACGCTGGTGGATATCAGTCCATGGCTGGGCAAACCGCAGGCTTTTGCCGACTGGTTGAACGAGGCGCTCACAGCCGAAGAAACCGGTGAAGGGGCTGTATTTTGTGGCATCGACGGCTGCGCCGATGTTCGCTGAAATCACTGGCTGACGGCATTTCCGGGCAAGCCGATATCGCAAAAATTACATTTCTTAGACGATTTTTACCTATTTAAAGACGATTCTTGAAATTGACACATTATTGAGGGCGCGGCTACGATTCGGCCCAACGCCTGTGGCCAACCGCCATGACTCAAAAAAATGAAAGGGCTCGCCAAAGTCTGGCTTTGGCGAGCCGTTTTATTTCGGGGTGAAAAGAAGAGTGCAAAAGCGCCGTTTCAGCCGTTCGACACAGCGCGTTTCAACCCGTAATAAGGAAAACAAAATGTTGAACAAGCGGATCAGTCTGATCGCATTGGGGATGTTGAGCGCCACTCAGGCCATGGCTAACGACCAGGCCGAGTCCAAGGGTTTTGTTGAAGACAGCAGCCTCAAAGTGCTGCTGCGCAATGCCTACATCAATCGTGACTACAAAGACGGCAACGCCGACAAGTCGGAATGGGGCCAAGCGGCCATCGGTACGTTCTCGTCCGGTTTCACTCAAGGCACCATCGGTGTCGGTGTTGATGCGTTCGGTCTGTATGCATTGAACCTGGAGCGCAGCGAAGATCGCAGCGGTGCCGGTGGTATCGACTTCTTCAAGCGTGGCGACAGCGGCAAGCCGGCCAATGACCTGTCCAAGGGCGGCGCGGCGGTCAAGTTCCGTCTGTCCAGCACCACCCTGACTTACGGTGACCAGATGCCGGCCCTGCCGGTGCTGAACTACGACAACTCGCGTCTGCTGCCGGAAAGCTACACCGGTACCTTGATCACTTCCAAAGAGATCAAAGGCCTCGAATTGAACGCCGGTCGTTTCACTGCCGAATCGCGCAAGAGCGCTGAAGGCCGTGACAGCGGTGGTCTGAAGTCGATCAATGTGTTGGGCGGTAGCTACCAGTTCACCGAACACTTCAAGGGCGCGCTGTACGCTTCCGACGTTGAAGACGTGCTGAAGAAGCAATACGTAAACGCCAACTACGTGTACCCGATCGACAAGGATCAGTCGCTGACCCTGGACTTCAACGGCTACCGCACCAAGCTGGACAATTCCTATGTCCGCGAAAGCGGTGCGACCGGTGATGACAACAAGATCTGGAGCCTGGCAGCCACTTTCGCCACTGGCCCGCACTCGTTCACCGTGGCGCATCAGCGCTCCACCGGCGACAGCAACCTGGGTTACGCCTACGGCGGCTACCAGAAAGAACAAGGTCGTGTCGGCGACGGTGGCAACACCATCTACCTGGCCAACTCCTACTGGTCCGACTTCAACGCTGAAGACGAACGCAGCTGGCAGCTGGGCTACGGCCTCGACTTCGGCGCCTTCGGCGTACCGGGTCTGAGCTACAACTTCGCTTACGTGCGTGGCGACAACATCACCACCTCTACCAGCGAAGGCGGCACCGAGCGCGAGATCTTCAACCAGTTCAAATACGTCGTGCAATCTGGCCCGGCCAAAGACCTCAGCGTGAAACTGCGTAGCTCGATCCTGCGCGTGTCGCAGAAGTCCAGCGAGTACAACGTCAGCGGCAACGAGCTGCGTGTATTCGTCGATTACCCGATCAACATCTTCTGATGATCGATCGAGTGTAAGAAACATGAGAAAAACCCCGACAGGTTCGGGGTTTTTTTTTGACGATTTTTTGATGAAAACCCCAAAAAACCCGTGTTTTTGTCATGTAAAAGTTGTTTTTGAGCTGCTGTAAACGCCGTTTCAAACAATGCTTCAAATGCCTGAAATTCTTTCTCATGGACGCAAATTCTCCACCTAATAGATTAGGCCGCTCAACGCAGCGGAGAATTTGGTAATGATCGTTTTGAACAGAGAAGTGGGCGAATCGCTACGGCGCGACAAATATGTCAACGTCCAGGGTGGTGACTTCAATCTCTACGGTCATTTTGCCGACTTCGTCAGACTGACCAAAAGTTGGGAAAACATGGAGCCTGACAGTTACTACGGTCAGGCCGAAGCCGGCATGCGTTACCGTCGTTACAGCGACTTCGAGTACAACCCGAAAACCCGCGAGCTGACGCAACTTGAGCATCGCGCGTACGTGCAATCGAAAGAGAACAATGCCTACGTCGGCGGCCTGGTGCGGCACTTCCAGGACTTCTCCGATGAAGTGATCACGTCGCCGGTCATGCGCAGCCTGATCGACACCGATTTCGAAGTGTACAAAAGCGTGTTGCCGGAAGAGCTGCACGATGAAATCTGGCAATGCCAGATCCATCAGATCCGCATCGAGATCAAACCGGGTAAACAACTGGAAATCACCCCTGAAGGCATTCATTGCGACGGTTACCCGTTCAGCGGCGTGCACTTCTGGGGCCGTAACAATGTCGACGGTGCGGAGAGTCGTCTGTACGACATCCACGAGCATCAACTGGCGTCGACCACTTACCAGGAAATTCTCGACACCACCTACTTCCTCGATCGCGACATGCGCCACTACGTGACGCCTGCGCGCAACACCCACACCCATGCCATGGCGTATCGGCAGATTCTGGCGATTTCCTTCTCGCGGCCCGGGACCGCTTTCGACATTGTTCGCTAATCAGATCACCCCAATCGATGGCGTCGAATGCTCGACGCCAGTGGTGCTGCGACGCGCCACGGCCAAGGATGCGCAGCGCATGGAGCGTTTCTTCCGCCAGTTCGACGAAGTGTCCTTCTGCGAATGGCAGGACGCCAAATGCCTGCGCGGCGTGTTGATTCAGAAAACCACCACGTCGTATCTCGCCTTCGACGTCGCTGGCGAAATCGTCGGGGCGGTACTCGGCGGCATGCTCGGCAGCCGCGGCACGATCAATCATCTGGCGGTCAGCCCACGCTATCGCAGCCAGGGCGTCGGTCAGCGTCTGGTGGAAGCGGCTTCGTCCGACATGAAGCGCGTCGGCGTGTTGCGGATGTTTCTGTTCGTTGACGATGCTAACCTCGCGGGCAAGCGTTTTTGGACTGCCCAGGGTTTTTGCGAGCCCCATGGCGAACGGACATTTGAGAGGGATCTATGAATGAAACGTCCGGCAGTGCGCCGTTGATGGTCAACCATCAGCCGTCGCGCACGTTTGCCGAAGCCAGCCCGGTGGTCGCCGGCTACTTCACGGTGTCATTCGTGTTCGGGCTGATGGCCGTCAACGCCGGGTTGCCAATGTGGCTGCCGGTGGCGATGTGCTTGTTCGTCTATGCCGGCGCTTCGCAATTCGCCGCGCTGGCGCTGATCTCCAGCGGTGCCTCGCTGACCACCATTGTGCTGACCACGTTCCTGATCAACGCGCGACACATGTTGATGTCGGTTTACATGGCCAAGGCCCTGCGCGCACTCGGTTTGAGCCGCATGGAGCGCTGGTGCTACGCCGGTGGCCTGACTGACGAATCCTTCGCTTTTCACAGTGTGAAACTCGGCACCGGCGCGCCGGTCAATGTGCGTTATCTGATCGGCTTCAACCTGTTCTGCCACACCTCATGGGTGCTCGGTGGTTTGCTCGGCGCGGTCTGCGCACAATATGCCGCGCACCTGATCAAATATCAGCTCGACTACGCCCTGACGGCGATGATGCTCTACGTCCTGGTGTCGCTGTGCAACACCCGCAACAAACTCATCGCCGCTGCGGCAGCGGTGCTGTGCATGGGCGCGTTGAGCCTGGTCGGCAGCTCGCCGTTCAATGTGTTTATCGCCACGTTTGTGGGCTGCGGAGTGGGTGTATGCCTGACCAAACGTTCCTGATTCTGGTGGTTGTGCTGATGATGGCCGTGACCTTCCTGCCACGCGCCTTGCCCCTGCAAGTGAATACCGAGCACTGGCCGCCGTTTATCGCGCGGGCGCTGGAATACTTGCCGGTGGCGATCGTCGCTGCGATCAGCCTGACTCCCTTGTTGATCAAGGATCAGCACATACAGCTCGACCGCCCGGAATTCTATGCAGCCATTCCGACGTTGTTATGTGCGTATTTCAGCAAAAACCTCTTTCTCAGTGTGGCGATTGGGACGGCTGCGTACATTGCGCTCGGCTCGTTCATGTAACGGCAGATCGACCACGTCGCTGAGTGCCTGGCGCGACAACTCCGAGTTGTTCACCGCCAGGCGCACTTCGAGGAAATCCTCGAAACCGGGGAAAATCGTCAGGCCGTTTTTCTGCGCGGCCTCACGCGAAACCATGCCGACCGCGTCCATCTGCGTGATCAACGACAACGTCAATGTTTCACTGCACGAATAGACCATGCGTTGACCGTTCTCGTGATTGCCCAGCCCGGCGTCGAGAAAACGCAAAAAGCTGTGGGAATACGGACAATCTTCCGCAGGACGCACCTGAAACTTGTTGCCCAGCAACGTCAGTGGATCGTTCACTTGGCCGCAATGCGCACCGACCACTTGCACCTGCACGTCCGGCAAAACGATGCTCGGCAAACCCGGCCGTTGCGGCCCGATCAGCACCGCTAGGTCAAAGTCTTCGTTCTTCAGCTTACTGAGGTTTTCCATCGACTCGGCGTAGCTGAATTCCATCTGATAATCGGGAAACACCTCGATCAGGCGCCCGATCATTCGCCGGTTGAAGTCAGTCGACAACGTGTTGTTCAGCGCAACCTTCAACGTCCGCTGGCCCGGCACCTTCAGCGCCTCGACCTTTTCTTCCATCTGTCGCGTGGCAATCAGCACTTTGTCCATATAAGGCGTGAGCTCGGTACCTTGCGGCGTCAGCGTCAGACCTTTGTTGGAACGTCGAAACAAGCGGAAACCGAACTGCTCTTCGACCTTGTTCAACTGCGCGGCCAGCGCCTGCACAGTCAGGCACGAATGCTCGGCTGCGGCCGACAAAGAGCCGGTCTGCACGATGCGCATGAGGTTGCGTAAGGTTCTGCTATCCATGGGTAATGCCCTCTAAAGTGGGCTGGGTATTGTTGTTTACGAGACCGCCGGTCCGGCGGCCATATGCTGGGTATATTCCTGCACCTGAGCATAGTTGTCGCGGGTTTAGTAGCGAATTGATGTCCCTGCCGATGGCTGGAGGCTGACACAGGATCGGGGTTTTTGGGGGGCGGGGGGTGATGGGGGTCAAAAAAAGTGCGTGGTTTTGGTGCGTGAGATGGGTTTTTGTCGAAGGTTTTTGGCGAAAATCTAATTCGTTTCTGTATTAAATATTAATATCTATCCGTATCTGTACTAGGCTCATATTCAGGTTTCTAATCAAGGAGGCGGCCACATGACCACCTCATCGCAGGCCGTAACCCCACGCGAACAACTCGACGCCCCCGAAGCCGGTCGCGTCGCGCTGAAGTTCTTCTTTAACCTCATGGAGCGCTGGGGCTGCAGCGCCGAGCAGCAACGCATATTGCTCGGTGGCGTCGGCAACACCACGTTCTACAAATACAAACACCTGCCGAATGTCCGTCTGCCTAACGACACCCTTGAGCGCATCTCCTACCTGATGGGCATTCACAAGGCGTTGAGCATCATCTTCAGCAATAGCCGCGAGCGCGCCTACACGTGGGTCAGCAGCCCGAACACGGCGGCGCCGTTCAATGGACAAACAGCGCTGGATTACATGCTCGCCGGCCGCGTGGTCGACATTGCCGATGTACGCCGCTACCTCGACGGGGTGCGCGGTTGAAAGCGCCAGAGTTGGTAGATGTGGCATGGCCGCGAGCCTACCGGATCGTCAACAGCAGCTTCCCGCCGATTGCGCTGTTCGAAGATGTGCTCGATCCCGAAGACCTGGAAGTTGCCTACGCGATTGAAGCGCTGACCAATGATCGGCTGATCGAACAGGCCGGCGTGCTCGCCCGCGTGCGACCCGAAGATCGACTCTCTGGCCCCGGCTCGACTCCGGTGATGGCTGCGTTTACCCACATCGGCAAACGCAGTCGTTTCTGCGATGGCACCTTCGGCGTTTACTACGCCGCCAGCAGTCAGGCTGCTGCCATCGCCGAGACCTGTTATCACCAGGAGCGATTTCTCGCCGCGACTCAGGAGCCGGATCTTGAGTTGACCATGCGGACTTACGTTAATCGGGTGGTTAAACCGTTACACAACATTCGTCACGATCACCCAGAAATGCACAATCCGGATCCGGACGCTTATGGGCCGTCTCAGCTATTCGCCCGACAACTGCGCGAAACCGAGTCGTGGGGACTGCTCTACAACAGCGTTCGCCTGCCCGGTCATGAATGCGTTGCCGCATTCCGGCCGCCAGCGGTATCGATTCCGAAGCAGGGCAAGCATTTGCGCTATGTGTGGAGTGCGAGTCAGCAGAAGATTTCGTTTGTGCTTGAGATCAGTCAGGTCTGAAACGCAAAAAGCCCTCGCATCAGCGAGGGCCTTACAACGGTGGTTACATCAACGGCTTGTCCGGCGGCGCATCCATCACTTTCACTACATCATCGATCAGCGCTTTGCTCAAGTCCTGCAAATACTGCGAGGCATAAGCGTGAAGATCAGGATCTCGCGAGATTGAAGTGTCCGCAGTGAGCAGTCGTGAAATGTGAAGCAAGTGGGATGCGTGGGAAAGGGCGGCTATCACCGGCACACCACGGTTGGTGCGGAACATTGCCTGATTGGATTGAAAGGAAAAGTGGGTGAGGCCGAGGGTTTTCAGATCTTGAGAGTGGGTCATTTAGCTTCACCTGCAGTTCGAGAAGGGCTGCGTGAAGTGACCGGGGTTGCTGGCGGATCAATGGCTTTCATTTGTTAACTCCCTGTATCAAATGAGAGCTGCGATTTTCGTTCTCAGGCGAAAAGGTGGCAGCTATGCGCAGGCTGAGAAACCGGAGATACAGGAACCCGGCAGGCCCGAAGGTCTCCCACGCACAGCCGCCATTGCACGTGAACGCTGACACTAAAAAAGCGTCGGCAATCGTGGTTTGGGGCGCTGGTGCGCCTGCATCTTACGCGGGTTCTCAGGCCCGGTCGCTGAATTGGCAGCGACGGGTTTGACGGTAGCTTGGGGAGGACGGATGCGCAATCGTGGCCAGGTGGTGGCTGCTGGTGTTTCTTTGCAGTGCAACACTTATGTTGCATGTGCAGCAAATATGTTGCACATTCGCTTTACCGAAACGGCGAGTGATGCACATGAAGTACAGCGAGTTTCGGCGATGGTTGAAAGCCCAAGGCGTAGAGTTCCAAAACGGCAAGGGTAGCCACTTCAAGGTTTCCTTGAACGGCAAATCAACTGTGTTTCCCGACCACGGAGCCAAGGAAATGGGCGAAGGGTTGAGAAAATCGATAATCAAACAGCTGGGCCTCAAGGATTGAGACCCAGTTGTACCCCATGAGAGGAATCGTGATGTTCGAATATGCGTTGGAAGTTCACGAAGAGCCGGACAGTGTCTGGTTGTCCTGCGCAGAAATTCCAGAGATGCACGCCGTTGGCGACACCCTTGAACAGGCGCTCGACAGTGCTATCGATGCCATCGAGACCGCCCTGTCGATCTACGTCGATGATCGTCGATTGATTCCGACAGGTGATGCGGGGGAGCAGGAAAGTGACGCGGTGTTGCGGCTGCCTGCACTGACTGCGGCAAAGGTTGCGTTGTGGAATACGCTTCTGGAGTCTGGGGTCAGCAAAGCTGAACTGGCACGACGCCTGGGTGTACAACGGCCTCAGGTAGATCGGTTAGTCGATTTCCTGCATCACTCCAAGATCGAGAATGTCGAGCGTGCTTTGCAGCAGCTTGGGCGTCGGATTTTGCTTTCGGTTGAGGCTGCGTAGGATTGTAGAAAGCCCGCGACAGCGATTGCTGTCGGGGGCTTTTCATTCGGGATGGAAAACAAACCCCAGAAACAACAAAGCCCCTGCATTTCTGCAGGGGCTTCGTTTTGTATGGTGCCGGCACCAGGAGTCGAACCCGGGACCTACTGATTACAAGTCAGTTGCTCTACCAACTGAGCTATACCGGCGTGTGGGCGACGATTATAGCGACTGGATAATTTCTGTAAACCCCTGAATTCAGACTATTTTTGCATCTCTGCAAATCAGGCCCTGCGCAGTACATTCCGCAGCGTTTGCACTGCCCGCACGGTGCGGCTGTTTTGCAGGGCAAACAGTTGCGCTTCGGCCTGTTCGGCGCGGTGCAGAGCGTCGGCGAGTTGTTGTGCGGTGTCGAGTTCGTTAGGGCTCAATGGGTGGGCGAAGGCGTGGCCCTGGCACAGTTGGAAGTTGTCGAGGTTGCACGGTGGGATGTCGAATGCGGGTTTGAGGCTCAGGTGTTCGTCGGCGAGGAACCAGGTGTTGAGGCCGTCGAACAGGATCGACTGATAGCCGGCGTCGGTGACCAGGTGTTCCCACGTGTGGTCGCGTTGCCATGGGGTTTCGATGACGATGATCCATGGGCGGAAGCGGCTGAAGTCCATGCCGCGCAGGACGGTTTCTTCGTGGCCTTCGACGTCGATCTTCAAAAAATGGATTGGCCGATCGGCAGCATATTGTTCGCAGATCGAAGTCAGGGTGCGGGCTTTGACGGTGAGGCTGCGCACGTCCATGCCGAGGTCTTTGCGTTGCTGGGCGACGGCCGGGTCGGCGGTGGAAAGGCCGGTGCCGGGAATGCCGTAGAAGGTCATTTCGCCGGGTTGGTCGCTGGCGACACATTGCACGGTGGCGTCGCGTGGGCGCTGCTGGCAGAGCGCGTCGTAGTAATTCTGCATCGGCTCGACATTGACGCCGCGCCAGCCGTGATCGTAGAAGGCTCTGGTGACCGAGTCGTGGCTCGGATCGTTGGCGCCGACGTCGATGTAGAAACCGTGTTCAAACTGCTTGAGTGCGCGCCACAGGCGAACATCTTCAAAGTTCTGCGCGTAAGAAATGAACGTCACGGTCGCTTCCTGTCGGTCTGATTTTTCTTGTTCGTGCGTGCCTGTCGGCGCGTTGTGCCCCTGTATAGCAAGGCTGGACGGAGGCCGCAATTATTCGCTCGGCGACGGCTTTATTCGGCGGTTATGTCGTTTTGATTGGCAGCTTATGCACAACGGCGAGGGGCAAGGACTGGTTTGGACGAGATTTTGTGAACGCATTCTCATTTTGTTCGCAAATCCCTGTTTTACAGGTTTTTTATTCATGTGAACAAAAAATGACCAGCAGTGTTAAGTGGTCGAAACAGGCGTGGATATTGGATCCATGGAAAAACCATCAACAGAGTTATCCACAGGTGGTCGCGAATTATTGACGCTCGGCCAGCAGGAGCAAATTGCGTGGGGTCAGCGGCGCTGCGCAAAAGGTGCCGAGCCGGACGAGGTATCCCTGTTCGGCAAGGAAAAGTGCCCGATCCAGATTCAGCCAAAGCTCCAATGGTCGTCGGAAAAGTCCGCGGAGCAATTCAAGGTTGCGAACTTCGGCCAAACGCTGCCAACCGGTGGTCTCTATTTCATCCCACTTTTGCGAGCCGACTGTGGATAACTCTTTGAGCGCGGCCAGATCGCGGCAGTAATCGTCAAAGGGTTTCTCCAGCCAGGCGTTGGGCAACGATGGCGTCGGCAAGTACTCGTCGACACCGCGTACCTGTCGTTGCAGCAAGTCGAAGGCCAGGCGACGAGCCATCGAGATGTCACGTTGACGTCGGACGCGTGCACCAGCGGTGACGGTTTCGCTCATCGGCAGCGCCAGATCTTCCAGCGATAGACGTAGGAGGGTTCCCGATCCGGCCGAGGACAATGGCTGATATTCGTGGCTGGTGGTGCGGTTGTAGCAGCAAGGAGCGATCGCCATGTGTTGGCAACCGACAGCACTGGCCAGTTGCATCAAGCGTACATGCAGGTCACCGCAAGCGTGGAGGGCGACGGGCGTGTGAGCAGCGCTCAATACGGTTGAGGCGTCAGCCGCCAACACGTCCTGTTCTACATGCAGGGCGTGTAAATGATGACGCTGACTCAATGCCTGGCCGCTGGCGACCAATGCCGGATCGTACTCAACGCAAGTCAGCTGTTGCCCGGCGGCCAGTAACCGCCGTCCCAGGTGTCCTTTGCCGGAGCACCAGTCCAGCCAATGCGTTGGCTGCGCAGCAAAGGACAGACGACTGGCGAATGCTTCGATCTGTTGCCACTTGCGCCCCGGCACATCGACATTCAAGCGATGCCCCGCAGATTCCAGCGCATGGCCCGGCAACTCACCGACCGCACTCAGCTCAGCCGACAACGCCGCCAACGAAGCAAACGGCTCCGGCGCATCAACAAGATCAGCCGGTTGGTTGTGAGCGTTTTCCGCGTCTTCCAGCGACCTCCCGCGTAACCACAAGGCCAGTTCCGGGTAGGAAGCTTCCCAGGCAAGCGAAAGATGAGTGAATGGTCGAGGTTTCCACAGCGCCTGATGCGTTGTGAGAAAAACATCCAGCGCGGTGAAGCGGGCGAGTAAGTCCTCGCCCGTCAGCACGTGGGAAGAATCAACGCCCTTGGCAGGCATCGACGCGCAGCCAGCGCTCCAGCAGCTTGAAGCCGCGCACCAGCACGTATGCCATCAACAGATAGAACATGCCTGCCGCGAAGAAAATCTCCACCGGCAGATAGGTGCGGGCAATGATCGTGCGCGCCATGCCGGTCAGTTCCAGCAAGGTGACGGTGCTGGCCAAGGCGCTGGCCTTGAGCATCAGGATCACTTCGTTGCTGTAGGCCGGCAGGCCGATGCGCGCGGCACGCGGCAGGATGATGTAGAACATCGCCTTGGGCCTGGACATGCCCAAGGCCCGCGCCGCTTCGATCTCGCCCGGAGGAATCGCCTGAATCGCCCCGCGCAGAATCTCGGCGATGTACGCCGCCGTGTGCAGGGTCATGGTCACAGTCGCGCACCAGAACGGATCGCGCAGGTATGGCCACAACGCGCTTTCACGTACCGCGTCGAACTGCGCCAGGCCGTAATAAACCAGGAACAGTTGAACCAGCAACGGCGTGCCACGGAAAAAGAAAATGTAGGCGTAGGGCAACGAGCGCACGTACCACAGCTTCGAGGAACGGGCGATGCCCAGCGGAATTGCCAGCAGCAGACCGGCAATCACCGCGATGGCGACCAGTTCCAGGGTCAGGGTCGCGCCCTGCGCCAGTTTCGGCAGCCACTTGATGATCACTTCCCAGTTCATTAAGCGCTCCTCGCAAAGCCGCGGGCGGCGCGTTTTTCCAGAAAGTGCATGCCAGACATCGCCAGCACGGTCAGGCCCAGGTACATGATCGCGGCGACCATATAAAAGGTGAACGGTTGTTTCGACACGGTTACGCCGATTTGCGCGTGACGCATGATTTCTTCAAGACCGATTACCGACACCAGCGCGGTGTCTTTCATCAGGATCATGAACAGATTGCCCAGGCCGGGCAGGGCGATACGCCACATCTGCGGCATGATCAGCCGGGTGAAGATCCGCCATTTCGACAGGCCCAGCGCTTGGCCGGCCTCACGGTGGCCTTTGGGGATGGCGAGAATCGCGCCACGAAACACTTCCGTGGCGTAGGCGCCGAAGCACAGGCCCAAGGCGATCACACCGGCAGCGAAGGCATTGAGTTGCAGGTCGGGGTTGCCGAAGTACTCACCGAGGGCGCGCATCAGGTTGACCGTACCGAAGTAGATCAACAGCACCCAGAGCAATTCCGGAACGCCACGCACCAGGGTCGAATACGTGCCGCCAAGCCATTGCAACGGCTTGTACGGGGAAGTCTTGGCCAAGGCGCCGAGCAGACCGAGCACCAGTCCCAGGCACAGGGCCGTGAGGGCCAGTTGGACGGTCATCAGCGCGCCGGCAGCGAGGGCCGGGCCGAATCCGTAGAGGTCGATAATCATGGGTTTCTGTTCAAATTGCGGCAGGCAAAGTCGGGAGCCGGCGCCGTTGCATCACGGCGCCAGTTCCACAGGTCAGGATCAGTAGATGCTGAACGGGAAGTACTTGTCGTTGATCTTCTTGTAGGTACCGTCGGCGACGATTTCCTTCAGAGCGGCGTTCAACTTCTCACGCAGTGGATCGCCTTTACGCACAGCGATGCCGATCTTGTCGCTTTCTACGACCGGATCACCCTTGAACTCGTAGTTCTTGCCGGCGTCGCTTTTCAGCCAGTCATAGTTGGCGTACTTGTCCGCGAGGATCGCGTCGACACGACCGGAAGTCAGGTCGAGGTAGGCGTTTTCCTGGGTGTCGTAGAGGCTGACTTTGATGTCATCGGCGTAGGTGTCTTCCAGCCAGGTACCGGCCAGGGTCGCACGCTGGGTACCGATGGTCTTGCCCTTGAGCGAGTCCTTGTCGGTTTTGAAGTCGACGTTTTTCGGTGCGATGAACTGCAGTTTGTTCGAGTAGTACGGGTCGGTGAAGTCGACCGCGCCCTTGCGCTCTTCGGTGATCGACAGCGAGGAGATCAGGAAGTCGAACTTCTTCGCGTTCAGGGCCGGAATGATGCCGTCCCAGTCGGAAGTGACCACGGTGCACTCGACTTTCATCTTCGCGCAGAGGGCGTCGCCGATGTCTTTGTCGAAGCCGACCACGTTGCCGCTGGCGTCTTTATTGTTGAACGGCGGGTAAGCCGCTTCGATGCCCATCTTCAGGGTTTCAGCCATGGCACCGGCGCTGAACGCGAGGGTGACGGCGGCGGCCAGGAAGACCTTCTTGAAATTCTGCATGCATGTTGCTCCGTTAGCGGTTGCTGGACATGAATTGTTTGCAGCGCGCCGAAAGCGGGTTTTCGAACACCTGCTGAGGCGATCCTTGCTCTTCTATCAGGCCTTGGTGAAGGAACACCACTTCGCTGGAGACCTGACGGGCGAAACCCATTTCGTGGGTCACGAGCAGCATGGTGCGGCCTTCTTCGGCCAATGCGCGGATGACACTAAGTACTTCCTGAACCATTTCCGGGTCAAGCGCGGAGGTGGGCTCGTCGAACAGAATCACCTTCGGCTGCATCGCCAGCGTGCGGGCAATCGCCGCGCGTTGTTGCTGACCACCCGACAATTGCGCCGGATAGGCGTGGCGCTTGTCGGCGATGCCGACCTTGGCCAGCAGCGCTTCGGCGACTTCGATGGCTTCGGCCTTGCTCTGGCCGAGCACGCGACGCGGCGCCTCGATGATGTTGTCGAGGATGCTCATGTGCGGCCACAGATTAAAGTTTTGAAACACAAAACCAATCTCGGAGCGCAGGCGGTTGATCTGTTTGCCGTCGGCGGCAACCAGTTCGCCATTCTTCGCGGCCTTGAGCTTGAGTTCTTCACCGGCCACGAGGATCTGGCCCTGGTGCGGGTTTTCCAGCAGGTTGATGCAACGCAGGAACGTGGACTTGCCGGAACCGGAGGAACCGAGGATCGAGATCACATCGCCGTCGCGGGCGGTCAGCGAGATGCCTTTGAGCACCTCAAGCTGTCCGTAGCGTTTGTGCAGGTTGCGGATTTCAAGCGCGGGCGTGGCCTCAGCCATGTGCGTTCCTCAGATATGTTGCGCTCCAGCTGTTGGATGGCCTTCCTGGCGAGGCGGCCAAGCTAGCATAGCGTTTCAATGGCAGCCAACAGCGCTGCGAGCGGTAAACGGGTGGCGTGTGGCAGGTTGTCGCATCGGCACAGCAGACTGTCGCCCCATCAACAACCGAACGGGTGTTTGATCGTGCAAACCCGGGGTGTCGCGTAAAAAAAGGCGCGATGTTGCCAGCTTTGGCGGGGTGTTGGAAGCGCTATCAGGCCGAACGTACACGATTCGCCCTTTTATTGTGCATCCCACACTTTTTCAGTGTGTTTCTGGTGCGCTGATTCGTCTTGAAAGTGAGTCGCAGGGTAACGCTCTGGCGAATTGCCATTGATCTCAAAGACTTGCGATGACCGTCCGGTCGCGCGCAAAGCCGCGATGCAGAAGACTTTGAAACATTTTGGCGCATTTATTGCGTGCAGAATAAGGAACGCCCCGTTGGATTCTTTTTACGAGAAAGAAATGCCAGACGGGCCGGACGCAATCGCTTTCCTCGCAAAGGTAGTTTCGATGAGCAGTACCCCAAGCTCCAATGGCCTTGAACAAGGGCTCAAACCGCGTCATGTGACCATGTTGTCGATCGCCGGTGTGATCGGCGCCGGTCTGTTCGTTGGCTCCGGCCACGCCATCGCTGCGGCCGGTCCTGCCGTGCTGCTGGCTTATGCCGCCGCCGGTACCCTGGTGGTCTTGGTGATGCGCATGCTCGGCGAAATGGCTGTTGCCTCGCCGGATACCGGTTCGTTTTCGACTTACGCCGACCGTGCCATCGGGCATTGGGCCGGTTTCACCATCGGCTGGTTGTACTGGTGGTTCTGGGTATTGGTGATTCCACTGGAAGCCAACGCCGCCGCGACCATCCTCCATGCATGGTTCCCGGGCGTAGGCATCTGGGCTTTCGCGCTGATCATCACCCTGTTGCTGACCGTCACCAACCTGTTCAGCGTGAAGAATTACGGCGAGTTCGAATTCTGGTTTGCCCTGATCAAAGTGCTGGCGATCATCGGCTTCATCGCCCTCGGTCTTGCAGCGATCTTCGGCTACTTGCCGAACAGCCAGGTCAGCGGTGTGTCGCACCTGTTCGACAGCGGCGGCTTCCTGCCAAACGGTATGGGCGCGGTACTGGGTGCAATCCTGACGACCATGTTCTCCTTCATGGGTACCGAAATCGTGACCATCGCGGCCGCGGAATCGAAAAACCCGGGCAAGCAAATCTCCAAAGCCACCAACTCGGTGATCTGGCGGATCGGCTTGTTCTACCTCGTGTCGATCTTCATCGTTGTGGCCCTGGTGCCTTGGAACGATCCTACGCTGGCTAACCTCGGTTCCTACCAGACCGTGCTTGAGCGCATGGGCATTCCTAACGCGAAAATGATCGTCGACATCGTGGTGCTGGTCGCGGTAACCAGCTGCCTGAATTCGGCGCTGTACACCTCGTCGCGCATGCTCTTCTCCCTCGGCAAACGTGGCGATGCCCCGGCCATGTCGACCCGCACCAATAAAAGCGGCACGCCTTACTGGGCGGTGATGCTGTCGACCGGCGCAGCGTTCCTCTGCACTTTCGCCAACTACGTGGCCCCGGCTGCGGTGTTCGAATTCCTGCTGGCCAGCTCCGGCGCCATTGCCCTGCTGGTTTACCTGGTAATCGCCTTCTCGCAATTGCGCATGCGCAAACAACGCGTGGCGCGCGGCGAGAAAATCGAATTCAGCATGTGGCTGTTCCCGGGCCTGACCTACGCGGTGATCATCTTCATCGTCGCGGCCCTGACCATCATGCTGTTCCAGGAAGCGCATCGCGTGGAGATTCTCGCGACTGGCCTGCTGAGCCTGATGGTGGTGGCTGCCGGTTTGCTGGTGGCACGCCGTCGCAAGTTGGAAAAACGTGGCGCGGTGGTGTTGAACTGATCCGTAACACGTAATGCAAAACGGCCGCTGTCAGTGATGACGAGCGGCCGTTTTTGTTTGTGAGCGCTGCTCAAACGGGATGAACCCAATCCTCAATACGCAATCCGGAAACACGTTCAAATTCCCGCACATTGTTCGTGACTACGATAAGTCCAAGCGACCGCGCGTGGCCTGCGATCATTTGGTCGTACGGCCCAATCGGTGTTCCAGCTTTCGCCAGTTCAGACCGGATCATCCCGGTCTGTGCTGCGGCGTCATTGTCGAAAGGCAAGACCTCCAATCGCGCAACGAATCCTTCGACAATCGCTAGATTCTTTTCAGGGGACGCCGACTTTTCAGCGCCGTAAATAAGCTCCATAAGCGTGATAACGCTGATGCACAACTGCCCGGAATGTTGATTGAAGGCCTCCCGGACAATTTGTGGTTTGTTTTTGATGGTGAAGATGCAGATGTTGGTATCCAGCATGTATTTGATCATCAGAACGACTCGCGCTCCTGATCAGCAGGTTGCTCACGGTCAGCCATGAAATCAGGTGTGACGCTGTCGCCATCAAACCAGCTATCCCAGCTTTCTCCAGCAGGCGTAATGACGCGTGTTCTGCCAATCGCGATGACTTCCACTCGTTTAACGTCGCCGGGCATCGCAACTGCCTTTGGCAGTCGAACTGCCTGACTTCTATTGCTCATGAAAATTGTGGTCTGTTCCATATTTGACCTCCAAGGTCTGCTCCTGCGATGAGCTCAGGATAGGCTGCGCTTGGGATATGTCAATGGGATATACATTGTCATCGGACAAAGGGTGACCAAGCCATCCAAACAAAAACGGCCGCTGTCAGTGATGACGAGCGGCCGTTTTTGTTTGTGAGCGGGGTTTATTCGCTCTTGTCTTCCTGCGCTTCCACCGACTTGCCATAAGCATCCAGCGCAACCCCGAAATCGGTGATGAACTGTGGCTCGCTCAGCCAGGCCTGGGCTTCTTCGATCGTTACGCCTTCAGCCCACATGCGGTAGTCGATCAACATGTCGGCGGCCAGGTGGGTGGCGGCCATGCCTTCGTCATCGGCGTTTTCCATGTCCAGCAGTTCTGGATGATCAACGATGACGAACGCCAGTTCGCGCAGCAGCGTCAGCAGCATTTCGTTGCGGCTGATGGCTTCGGCGTCGCGCATTTTGCTGAACATCGCCAGGGTGTATTCCGGGATCGGCTCGGCGAGGTGGTCGAGGTCTTCGTCCTGCTCCAGCGGCTTGCGGCCGACCATACGGATTTGCTTGGCTTTGGCCTTGGCGCGTTTGGCGCGTTTCTGTTGCTTGTTCAGGGATGCCATGGGAACTCAGTTCTTCTGTTGGGTTTGTGCGGCGATCGCGTCGGACGCCGCCACATAGTCGGCCTGGAAGGCCGGTGATTCGATCCACGCCAGCGCGCCGGCCTCGTCGGTTTCCTGCGACCACTGGCGATACTCGATCAGGGCGGCGAGGATGAAATCCATTGCGCCTTCTTCGCCTTCCTGCTCATAGACCAGTTCCAGCAGCGGGTCTTCGAGGAAGGCGCTGCACAGGGCTTGCTGGCTGATCTTTTCGGCGTCGATCATTTTCTTGAACAGTTCGGTGAGGTCCACCGACTCGAAGTCGATACGATCGTCGTTCGGGTCCAGCTCGACCGGCGCTTCGGCGCGTTTGGTGCGGTTCTGCTTGGCCTTGGCTTTGGCCCGGGTGGCGCGTTTTTGCTGCTTGTTGGCGGAGGCCATGATGTGTTCCGTCGTGCGTTGATTGGGGCTTAGCTGCGCGGGACTTGCCGCCCGGGTGTGTCGGGGGCCAGTGCGCCGGTTTGCAGCCAGGTCAGAGCGATGGGCCATAGTGTGGCTTGGTATGCGCTGCGAAAAAAGGCGAAATGTCCGACTTGTTGTTCGCCAATGTCCTGTGGGGCGATGCGCAGGTGGGTTTTTTGCGCATTGCTGAAGTAGCCGAGCAGGCGTTCGATGGCGGCAATCGTGCCGTAGGGATCATCGCTGATGCTGATGGCGAGGGTTTGTGCACCGACGTTGGCGAAGGGCAGGGCGCCGGTTTTTTTCAGCAATGCGCGACCGCTGGGGCGCTGTTCGTAACGCGCGGCAGGCGTGCTCCAGTCACGCACGACGCCGGTTGGCGTGTCTTCCAGCCAGCCGAGACGCTTGCCGGGAAAATAGCCGCAGAGCAGCGTCAGCAACGGCATCAGCAAATGCCATTTGCCGAACATCCGCCAGCGCTGTTCGGGGGCGTAATCGCGCCAGTAAGCGAACTGCGCACCGACGGTGACTAATCGTCGGATAACTCGCCCGGACTCTGCCAACCCCGCCGCACAACCGCCAAAGCTGTGACCGACCACATCAATCGGCTGCCCGGGAAACTGCCGTTGCGCCCGCTTGAGCATCGCTTCGAAATCCAGGGCGCCCCAATCTGTCCATGACGCGTCCAGCCCTTTGATCGAGGCGGATCGCGATTCGCCAATGCCGCGATAGTCATAGGTGATGACATCGAAGCCATTGGCGAACAGATAAGCCGCGAATCGCCCGTAGTGGCGGCAGCGCACAGATGTCGCAGCGTTGATGATGACCACCGCACGCTGGGGATCGGGCAACGCATGGCGCCAGATGAAACCAGCCAGGACCAAACCGTCGGCGGCGGCTTCCTTGAAGGGTTCACCTGACATGGCCTTCAGAGTCGCTGACGTTGACGGCATATCCTGCATTGTGGGCGTGTCCTGATAGCTCATCGCACTCGACCTTGGCCGTTAAGCTGCCAACGATAGCCGCAGTGCCGCGCCGCAACAAACCACAGATTTTATTCAGTGGATTCAGTCAGCAGGCGTTCCTCGATCAAGGCCTGTTCGCGATTGAGTTCAGCTCGTAATTCTTCCTCACTCGGCAAGATCGTCTTGTAGCTGCTGGCGAACAGTTGCTCGTTGCCCTTGAGCATCGAGTAGCGCGCCACCGACTCGCTGCTCTCCGCGCACAGAATGATTCCGACGGTCGGCTGGTCGCCCTCGCTGCGCATGAGTTCGTCGTACATGCGCACATACATGTCCATCTGCCCGACATCGCGGGCGCTGAGCTTGCCGCGTTTAAGGTCAATGATCACAAAGCATTTGAGCAGGTAGTTGTAGAACACCAGATCGATGTACAGATCGACGCCGTCGGTACTGATGCGTTGTTGCCGCGCGACGAAGGAAAAGCCTTTGCCCAGTTCGAGCAAAAATCCCTGCAGGTGATCGATCAGGGCTTGTTCCAGACCACTTTCCCTGACCTTGCCCGCTGACGGCAGGCCGAGAAACTCGAGCATGACCGGGTCGCGAATGAACTCGCGCGGGCTGCATTTCAGCGTTTCGATATTGGTGGTGGCTTCTTCGATCACATCGGCTTTGTCTCGACTCATGAGGAGTCGCTCGTAGTAGAGGGTGAGAATCTGGCGATCGAGGGCGCGGCTTGACCAGTTCAGTGTGGCGCATTCGTCCATGTACCAGTGGCGCGCCTTTTCATTGTTCACTCCCAACAGCCGACGGTAATGAGTCCAGCTCAATTCGGAACGCACTGCGTTCCAAATTGGAAACAACTGATAAAAGCTGCGCATGTATCGCAGATTACGATCATCCGAACTGCCCGGTCAGATCCTTCGCCAATAGGCCAATCAGCTGCTTCCCATAGCCCGCACGCTGGGCACCTTTCTGCTCAAACTCGACGATATGCCTGCCAATCTGCCAGCAGGTCTGCACTTGAATCGTATCAACCGCGCGCAGCACTTTTTGCCGCGCCTGACGAATCAACTCGCCAAGCTCCCCCAGCAATGAATCAATTTTCGGGTCTTGCGTATCAGCAGGTTTCAGCTGGTTCATCGGGACTTCCGCGTCATTGGGAACAGACGTAAAAGCATGCCAAGAGTCGCCGTTTGCGTATGTCGGGACAGACGGCAAAGTTCGCAGGAAGCAGCGATGGGTGTTGCAGGACGTTGCCGATGAAAGACGCAATTGACGGTATTGGTCTGTAGTCCATTTCGTACTCCTGCCAACTTCCAATCAATCTAAAACCCGACACGATATGCAAAATCTAAAAGGAGTAACGGTTGGGCTCTGCCAGAGCCCGGGAGTCGTGATCATGAAACGCGTTCCAACCTTCATGCTGCCCGTCGCCGCTGTAATTGCCTTGATGTGTGCGGGGATGTTGCAGGCAGCCAGTCTTGAGCCGATCGACAATGCGGGCGTGCAAGTTCAGCAGCAACAACAGAACGGTGTCAGTTATCTGTCCGGCGGGATCGGCGAAGATGAGTCCAGAGCCATCCAGCAAACCACCGGCTACAACTTGCACATGACGTTTTCCATCGGTGTGGAGAACAAATACATTCCCGATGTAGATGTGGTTATCGCAAAAGCCGAGGGTCAGCCCGTTCTCAATCTGACGCAGGCCGGGCCGTTGGTTTACGTGCAACTGCCGCCGGGAAAATACACCGTGCAAGCTACACGCAATGGCGTAACCCGCCACGACACGACCGATGTTGGCAGCGGCGCGGCGCGCAATCTGGTGTTTCATTGGGATGGCGAGCAATAGCGATATTGCAGTCGCATCAGATCTGGACACGGTCTTGCTGCCAGTCGATTACGTCAACACCCTCTGAATTCCGCCCTTGCCTAGCGCTTTGTGCGCTTGCCTTTGGGGCTGTTCACTGGCTCCTGCACCTTGCGATAAATCCAAAGCCCGAACAGCCCCATCACCAGCATCAACACGGTACCGATGCTTTGTTTGATGAACTCCGCCCTGAACTGGCGAGGTTGCAGGGCCAGGGTGTAGGTGCTGCGCGGGCCGCGATTATTGGTAGTGATCGAGCCGGTGATCCAGCTGTCGACCAGCATCCAGATCGATGCGCCAATGGCGAAGGCGATCAGCACGGCAACGAGCACGGTCAGCCAGTAAGTCATGCGGCTTGGCCGATACGGCGGCGGATGGGGTAGGGGCACGCGGGTTCGTTTCTGGTTCATCACAGGTTTAACCCACTTCCGCTAGGGAAGCACTGGCTCCTCGCGAGAGTCCGCCAGTTTCAGCCGCACATTCGAGGGTTCTGCGGCGAGGTGCGCGCATTCGGCAATCACTTGCAAAATTTGCATCACCCCCGGTGACAGCGTGGTACCCAGACAAATGCGCAGACCGGTGGAGGGCTGCCCATCGGCGAAAAAGATCCCGCTGCCGGCCACGTGGCAACCGCGTTCACTGGCCAGCCGTTCGAGTGCTGGCATGTCCGTATGCGCGGGGAGCTTGATCCAGTGGATGAATCCTCCGCGCGGCGGCACGTAGACCGTTCCGAAGGGAAACTCAGTGCGTACCAGCGTTTCGACAAAGTTCGCCAGCGACGACAATTGCGACCTCAGTCGTGCGCAATGCTCCTCCATGTAGCCGCGCCCGATGAACTCGTTGAGGACATTTTGCGCGAGGCTGGAAACGGCCAGATTGCGCGAGAACATTTGCGCAAGAATCGCCTCGCGGTATCTGCCGGCGACGCACCAGCCGACGCGGTAACCCGGCGCGACCGTTTTCGAAAATGATGAGCAGTAAATCGTCTGTCCGCTGCTGTCGTAGCTTTTGATCGCGCGCGGACGTTCTCCCTCAGGTACCAGATCGAAGAAAATATCGTCCTCGATAATCGGCACATCCGCTTCGCGAGCAATCTGTGAAAGCCTGGCCCGGGTCTCATCCGGCATGATGAAGCCACGTGGATTCTGCAGGGTGGGATTGAGAAAAATCACCGAGACTTTTTTCTGCTTCAGGGCTTCTTCGAGGTGATCGACGTCGATGCCCAGTTCGCCGTGGGTGCGAATCGCCAAGGCGCGCATGCCCAGCCGTTCGATGGTCTGCAGGATGCCGTAGTAGGTCGGCGTCTCGATGGCCACCGTCGAGCCCTTGGTCGCGACGGCTTCGAGTGCCAGTTCAAGCGCGACAGTGTCGCCCGAGGTCACGAGGATATCGTCCGGGCCGCAGACGACCCCGCGCGTCAGCATCAGCCCGGCAATGCGCCGACGTAGTGCTGGAAGACCGGGCGGTGCCACCAGGCCGGTCAGCGAGTTGTCGGCCTTGCCGGCCATTACCGAAAGGCATTTGTTCAATAACACGTGCGGCGTCAGATCGCTGTGCAGCACCGCTGAACTCAATGATGCAGTGGTGCGCGACGCTGCTTGGGAGAGCATCGCGACCACGGCGTGATTGACGTTGACGGTGACACTGGAAAAGTCGAAACCGTTGGCCGGTTTGGCTTTACCGGCTGTGGACACGAAATAGCCGACGCGCGGGATGGTGGAAACATAGGCATCGGCTTCCAGGTCAGCCAGTGCACGCTGGACGGTGGTGATGCTGGTTTCAAACATTCGGGCCAGGGACCGAATCGATGGCAGCTTGGACTCAGCTGCCCATTCACCACTTTCGATCTGACGAATAATCCAGTCCTTGACGATTCGCCAGCGCTTGTCCGGTAGATCAAACCTGTCCATAAGTTCTCTTGGTCATTCCTGGAAACAATTCAGAGAAAATAGAGTAAAACCATCCCCGTTGCAGCAACAATGACGATGTTCAGGGCAACCAGGCCGAAAGCGAATCGAATCAGGCCGTTTTCTTCCTGCCGGTTGGCGCCCGCCAACCCGGTGATCAGCGACAGAATCGATAAAGACCCCAGCGCACCATGCCCGGCCGCACTGTTGACCATCGCGGCCAGCCATGGCCCGTGCTCGCTGGTCAGTGCCGCAATCGACGGCATGACGAGGGTGTTGCCGCCGACATTGGACCCGGTGACATAACCGGCAATACCCGCCAGCAAGGCGATCGTCGGCGCCAGGGAAATCCCCGACAACGATTGCAGAGTGCGTTGCGCCTCGACCAGAAATCCGGCGTTGACCATCACCTGCGACAGCAGCAGAAACAGGAAAATCGTCGTGACCGGAAACTTCGCCCGGTTGAACAGTGCGCGCCATGGGAAACCTGTGGGCGTGGCTTGTCTGACGGCCATCAGCAAGGTGACGATCAGCAACGCCAAGCCCGGGGACGCCAGAGGCTTCCACGAAACATGCTCGCCCTTGATGACCCACAGCGCATCCCAGCCCGACAGCACAAACAGCCCGCGCGAGGCGACGATGACGCCCAGCAAGGCCAGATACGGCCACGCCGCGCTCGGCCAGCGCACCAGTTTTTTGCGCTGCGAAAAGGAAATGCCGAGGCCGACGCAGGCCACGGCAAGGCCGGCCAGCACACCGGACACTTCCGGCCCGATCCACAGGTTGATCGAAAACAGCACGGCGATGAACAGCGCGGTGACCACCATCAGCCCGAGCCACGGAGCCACGGTGCGGATCCCGGCTTGCCACAAAGCGATGGCGGCCAGGCAGAGGAACACCGGGGCGCTGATCAGCGCCGAGTGGCTGCCAAGTGTTTCCGCCGGCAAATGCGCCAGCAACGCACCGATCACCGTCGCCAGGCCCAACGTGCCCCACGGCATGATGACCATGCCGGCGAGGGCGATTTTCATCCCCGACTGACGGGTGAACAGGCCCATCAACAGCGGCACTGTGGCAATCAGCGAGACGCCAAAACCGGTCATCGCTTCAAGCAGCGGCGCGAGGCCGAGGACGATGAAGATGACTTGTGCCGGCGGTGTCCAGCCGAGCTCCTTGACCCAGGCGCCGATGGCCTGAGGTGCGCCACCGCGTTCAACCAATATGACGAACGCCAGCCCCGGCACGATCACGCAGGCGGTGCTGAGAAACAGGATCGTGGTGTCCTGAAAAATAGCCGTGGTGATCGCTGCCGACACCGGTCCGGCAGCGCCCAGTGCCCATAACAGGAACACCAGCGCCACGCCCGCCAGCGCGGCTTGTACCGGTGGCCGGCGGACGATGAGTATCAGCGCGATCACCAGACCGATCGGCGACATTTGCAACAAGAGCGAAGTCATACACAGTTTTCCTTAACTTAATCGTGAGTCTGCCCGCTGTATTCGGTCGCCCGCATGGACGCACGCTCACAAAAAGTCTGATACCACTCGGTCAGGCGCTGCTGCGCGGAAAAATCCGACAGCTCGCGAAAGGCAATCCAGTCGAGTGCGGTCGCCAAGGCGATGTGGCCGATGGTGATCGGGCCATTGAGGTCGACGTGCTCTTCGATGAAGCGGTAGGCCTCTTTGAGTTTGTAGGCCTGGCCCTCGGCGTAGGCCGGATAGCGCAAGGCCTCCGGGCGACGCTCGACTTCCCAGCGCAGCTTGATGCCGACATCGCACATGCCCTGCGCCAACGCCTGCAGACGCAGAGCCTTGTAGCGTTCGGGGCCGCTTGGCGGGATGAATTTCGACCCTTGGCTCAGGTCGTCGAGGTATTCACAAATCACGATGGAGTCGAACAGTGCCGTCTCGTCGGGGAGGATCAGCACCGGGACCTTGCCCAAGGGGTTGGCCTGGTAGATCACTGCGTTTGGCGAGGTCGGGCTGGTCTCGTGATGTATCACCTCAAGGTCCGCAGCGATCCCGAGTTCATGAGCGAGCACCAGCACCTTGCGGGCGTAAGGCGAATGCGTCTGGTAGAAAAGTTTCATGCTGGAGTACCTGCCTCAAGGATTGCGGTGGCCGCTCGATGTGCGTCCATGAACAGACGCGAAGGCGCGCCGGCCGAAGTGACGTAGTGGTTGTAGTAGCAGGAGCCTTCGGCAAGCGGGCCGAGTACCCAGATGTTGCGTACCGGTTCACCCTGACTTGATTTTGGATGGCAGGCAGCGTCGACATCGATGCCGTCGATGCCCGGTTCATCGGTGCGCGGGCGGATGAAACCGAGGCGGGCCAGATCGCGTACCGGCGCGCAATCGCTATTGCTCACCCCGCTGCCCTGGACATAGCCGGCGACGCGGCGGTAATGCGCGGTCGCGGGTTGTGTGCCCGGCTTGAGAAACGTCAACAGACCGGCGTCACACAGTGCGAGCAGGTCGGCGTGACGCTCCTTCTGCGGGCCGGCGACCAAGCGGTTGATCGCCTTGTGCCAACGGCCATAGAACTGCCGGTGCGAGGCGTCGGTCAGCCCGTCGAAATCGACGGCTTGACGCAGTCGGTCGCGCAGATCGCGCCAGACTTCAATGGCTGCCTTGATCGCTGATTCACCGCGCCCAAGCCGCGCCTCGTGCAAGTCGGCTTCGAGCGCGTGATAGATCCACGAGTGATAGTTGTGCGGCGTCACGCTGTCGGGCAGTGCATGCCAGATCAGCGCCTGCGGATTGATCGAACCGGCGTGCTCTTCGTATTCGCGCAGCAGCGTTTCGCAAGCGGCTATGCCGGCGCTTCCCGGGACGCTGACAGCCCTGAGGCGGTCGAGTACTTCGCGATGCTGTTCGGGCTTTGATTTGGCGTGCAGGACGGCGACTGCGGCGGCACGCATCTCCAGCAGCATGATCGGCAGAATGTCGTGCTCGAAGTCCAGTTGACGGTTCTTTGCATGCACGCGCAAGTCTTCGATCCGCGCACTCGTCAGAAGTACCGCCTGATGCCGGGCAAAATCGATCAGACCATTGGGCCGGGTGCGAAATGGCAGCCCGTCGCGTGACTGAATGTAGATCACCGGCTCCTGGCCAGAGGGGTGGTACACGTGACTGGCGTCTGCCATCTGCTTGTACTGACCGCCCCGGCCGGCGGTCAGCGCCGCCAAGGTATCCATCGCGCCAAGGCCGAGGCCTTCGATCAGCACGGTTTCACCCGGCTCGATGCTGGCGAGGCTGCCGGGCAACGGATAGACGTCTTCGATGCGGTCTGGGTCGGCGGGGCGCACACGGCCTGTATGGCCGACGGTCAGGATCAGTCGATCGACGGTCGCCGACTTACCAGAGGTCGTGCGCAACACGTATTGATGGCCTTCAAGGGCCTCCACCGCCGTAACGGCCTGATGATGCAGGTGCACGCTGACCCAGTGCGGCGCCGTCGCGAGGATTTGCGCAAAGGCGTCCGCCAGATAAGCGCCGAGCAAGTGTCGCGGGAGGAAATCCTGCGGCTCGACGTCTCGTCCCTCTTGGGCCAGCAGGCCGCTCTCGGGATCGACCTTGATGCGCTGCTGCAGGCACCAGGCGAGGAAGTCCGGACCCGGCCGCTCGCGCGCATCCTGCAGATTTCCCAGCGCCGGCACATCAGGGAACACACCCAGTTGTCCGGCAACGGTATTGAGCAGCAGGTAATCGGGTTGATCCGGCCAGTGCGCGCCGCTGCCGAGTACATTGGGATCAAAAATGTCGATGATCAGCGGCTGATCCAGGCGCTCTTCGGCGAGGCTCAGCAGGCGTTCGAAAATCGACAGCCCGCGTGACCCACAGCCGACCAGGCCGATATGCAGAGGAGCCATCACCATCTGCGCTCCTCCCCGAAGAAGGATGGAATGGCGACAGCCGAGCCTTCGTTGACCGCGATGTCATGAATCATCCGGCCGATCGCCAGATCGAGAATGCCCATGCCGAACGGCGAATAGATCAACGGCTTGTCGCGAGTGACCTGCAGGTCGCCGCGAATCAACTGCGCAACGGTGCCGGTGACGAAATCACGATGACCGTATTTCTGTTCCGCCAGATGTGGCGAGGTATTGGCTTTCAGGCAATGGGTGATGTCATCGAAGTAGTTGTAACTTTCCTCGATGATCTCCGCGCCGATATCCCGTAGCGAGATGTTCAGCACGATCTGCCCCGGGCGGAATGTGCCTTTGCCGTTGACGTAGGGTTCGCCGGCGCTGGTGGCAAAAACCACGACGTCAGCGCTCAGCGCCTGTTCCAGTGAAACCTGTTGTACATCCGGCAAGCCGAGTTGTTCACCGAATGTCGCCAGCGCCTGAGCCGAGTCAGCGTTGAGATCGTGGATTTCAACGCGGTCGAACGACCAGTCATCACTGAAGAACGTCTCGAGGATATTGCGTGCAATCACGCCGCCGCCAATGATCGAAAGCCGCGATGCGCGCTTGTTCCGACCGTTCAGCCACCAGGCGCCGAGCACTGCGGACGCGGCGGTTCTGACTGCACTGATCAGCGCGCCTTCGAGCAGCGCGTACGGATATCCGGTGTCCGGATCGTTAAGAATCAGCACCGCAGACGCGCGCGGGATTCCCGACTTGATGTTGTCCGGATAACTGGCAATCCACTTGATCCCGGAGACTGACTGATCGCCTTCGCTGTCGATGATCGCCGCCGGTAGGGCAATGATCCGGTTCGCCGGCTGTTCCGGGAAACGCAGGAAGTAGCTGTCGGGGTTAACGGTTTCGCCACGTTCGTGGGTCAGGTAGGTCTGGGCAACGATCTCGATGGCTTCCTGACGAAGTTCGTCGAGGATGTTCTTGATGGCGGCGCCAGGAATCACGTGGAATGGTCGAAGCAATGATTGTGTGGTCATGAGGGATTACGCCGAAAGTGCCAGAGCGATTTCTGGGAAGAGAGGTTGCAATGCTGATGCGCCGATGCGTTGGGTGACCCAGTCGTCGGAGTAGATGGTTTCGAGGTAGCGCTCACCCATGTCCGGTGAAATCGCCACCACCACATCGTCGGGACGGATGTGGTGCGCCCATTGCTGAACACCGGCCAGGACCGTGCCGGTGGAACCACCGAAAAGCAGGCCGTAGCGTTGCGCCAGCCAGCGGCAGATCTTGATCGTCTGCTCCTCCGGGATGGACAGGAAATCGTGGATGCCGGCCGGTTCGAAGATTTCCGGACGGCGGCTGGTGCCGAGCCCCGGAATATGGCGTGTACCGCCAGGCAAGCCGAAAGTGACCGAACCGACGGTATCGACGGCGATGACTTTGGTGCGTGGGTGATGTTCGGCGAAGTAGTTCTTGCAGCCCATCAGCGTGCCGGTAGTGCCAGCGCCGACGAAGAGGTAGTCGACGTGTGGAAACTTGTGGGCAATGGACTTGGCCGTGGCCTGGTAGTGCGCCAGCGGGTTGACCGGGTTCTTGTATTGATTGAGCCAGATGTAGTCGGCGTTGTCGGCGACCAGTTGCTCGATCAGACGAATCCGCGAGTTCAGGTACCCGCCGTTTTCGTCGCGCTGATCAACCATGAGCATTTCGGCACCGAGGGCGTGCATCAGCTTTCTGTTCGGCGCAGAAATATTCGGATCGATCACGCAGACAAATTTGTAGCCCTTGGCTGCGCAGACCATGGCCAGCGCCACGCCGAGGTTGCCTGATGACGATTCGATCAGGCGGGTATTGCGGCTGATCAATCCGCGACCTTCCAGGTCGGAGATGATCGCGTGAGCGGTTTTGAGCTTGATGGATCCGGCAGGATTCAGTCCTTCGATCTTCAATTGAATCCTTGCGCTGCAAAGATCCTCGATCTGCACATAACTATCTTCATTGATAAGTTGTTTGATCATACGTCGTCCGTTTCGCTCGTTTATGCCGGGCGCAATCAGTCGCCAGCATCAGTCCTGGGGTGTTTGAAAAGCAGTCGTTGCCGTTCGCCCGTTTGGGTGGTTTTTGGATTTTTTAACTGGACGGGAGGTGACCTTGCGGTGGACGCCGATCTATTAAAAAAATCAGTTTTGCGCTCTGGTGCCGGAAGACATCCAGAGGGTGTTGGCGCGCAAGGTAGAGCCAGAAAGTGGTTCGCCAGGGCTGAGGAAATACTGGCGATTTCCCCGGCGCAGGGAGAGATACAGATTTTCGGTTTTTTCCAGTACACCCGATGGCGATGGGGTCTGAAGAGGAGGGCGTGGCGGGGGATTGCAGCGGATGATCAAATCGCAGGCATAAAAAAACCCTGAATCTTGCGATTCAGGGTTTTCGGTATTTGGTGCCCAGAGACGGAATCGAACCGCCGACACGGGGATTTTCAATCCCCTGCTCTACCGACTGAGCTATCTGGGCAACGGGGCGCATTAAAAGGGTTTTTCGGATTTACGTCAACGACTTTTTTAAAATTTCTTAAATTAATTCCGTCGCTTACGATCCGACCCCCGATTTTGCGGGGTTTACTCTGCAGGCGGAACGTAGCCTTCGGCTTGAGCGTATTCCTCACCGGAGAAGTACTTGTCCATTTCACCCTGAAGAAATTTGCGATCTTCGGCGTTCATCATGTTCAGACGCTTTTCGTTGATCAACAGCGTCTGATGTTTCTGCCAGTCGGCCCAGGCCTTGGCGGAGACGTGGTCAAAAATGTCCTGACCTTTGGCGCCCGGGTACGGAGGGCGTTCCAGGGCTGGCAGTTGTTCTTTGTACTTGCGGCACATTACGGTGCGGGTCATGGCGACTCTCCTGCATTCAAGACGGCGGCCGCGCGTTCGAGCAAGGTTTTGACCGGGGCGGCGAGGCCCAGGCGCGGCGGGGTGGCGAGGTTATACCAGAGCCAGTCGGCCTCGGCCACGTGATGGGCGGCCTCCTGTACCTGAACCAGCCAGGGTTCGATGGACAGCTGGAAATGGCTGAACGTGTGGACAAGGTTCGGCAGCGCCTGCTGCTCGCCCATGGTCAGCGAGTGCTGGTCGGCGAGATGTTGCAGGTCGTCGAGGCCATCGAGTTCCGGCAGGCTCCACAAGCCGCCCCACAAACCGCTCGAGGGGCGACGGTAAAGCAGAATCGCGCCGTCGCCGTTGGCGAGCATCGGCATCAGCGTGCGCTTCTGCGGAATGGCTTTGCGCGGCTTGGGGATCGGGTAGCGGGTTTCGAGACCGAGCATGTGCGCCTCGCAACCACGCTCCAGCGGACACAACAGGCAACTCGGCTTGCTGCGCGTGCACAGCGTGGCGCCGAGATCCATAATCGCCTGGGTGTAGGCGTTGACCCGATCATGCGGCGTAAAGCGCTCAGCGTTGGCCCACAGTTGTTTGGCGACCTTTGGCTCGCCGGGATAGCCCTCTTGCGCGGTAAAGCGCGCCAGCACGCGTTTGACGTTGCCGTCGAGGATCGGTGCGCGCAGGCCCATGCTAATGCTGGCGATTGCGCCCGCAGTGGAGAGGCCGATGCCCGGCAGATCGGTAAGCTTTTCGACGTCACGCGGAAACTCGCCACCGTACTGACTGACGACGATCTTCGCGGTCTTCTGCAGGTTGCGTGCGCGGGTGTAGTAACCAAGGCCAGTCCACAAGTGCAGCACTTCATCTTCCGGCGCTTCGGCCAGCGCTTCGACCGTCGGCAGTGCGGCCATGAAACGGTCGAAGTAATTCAGCACGGTGCTGACCTGGGTCTGCTGCAACATGATCTCCGACACCCACACCCGATACGGGTTGATGTCCTGCTGCCAAGGCAGATCATGGCGGCCATGGCGGTCGAACCATTCCAGCACCGCCGTGGAAAACTGCTCCGCTCTCATCGCTTGAACAGCCCCTTCAATGCGTTTTTCAGTTCCGGGCTGACTTTGTCACCCAGTTTTTCGTCGATCTTCTCGCTGAGTTTGTTGCCGGCCATTTTGGTCGCGACCTGACCGAGGCGATCATTGTCGACACGGCAGGCCTTGGCGCCGAGTTCCAGCGGGCCTCGGCAGCGCAGCGGCCACTCGATGCCGACGAACTTGTCGCCGACCTGGCAGGCCGGATCCGGCATGGCGCTGGTGTCGCCTTCGACGATGATGCCAACGCGGTAATCCATGCCGAGCACGCGCAGGTCGATGTCGCCATCACCGTTGACGGTCATGCCGGGGATGCGCACTTTCAGGTCCGGATTGCTGGCGATGCCGTTGCGGAAAGTCAGGTTGCCTTTCAGCTCCTGGAATGGCGTGTCTTTGCCGCGTGGCTCGCCGCTGAGGGTTTTGCGGTTGAGCGTGGCGATGCCTTTGCACAGTTGCTGTTCAAGGTTGGCGTTAAGCAGCACGCCGTTGTTGATCACGAAACTGGCGTTGCCGTTGAGGGTGTCGATCAGCGCTTGCTGGCTATTGCCGCTGCTGGTGACGTTGCTGGTGAGGGTCACCAGACCTTTGACCGGCGGGTTCTTGCCCTGGCTTTCGAGGATTTTTTCTGCCGGCACGCGGTTGAGCTTGGTCTGCAGGTTCAGTACCGGCGCACTTGGGCGTACATCGAGGGTGCCTTTGGCTTCGAAGCCGCCGTTGTACAGTTCACCGCTCAGATTGGTCAGGGTCAGCAGGCCGCCCTGGCCGGTGGCTTTCAATGCGGCGTTCTGGATCGGCAGCTTGTCGAGGGTCAACTGGCCGAAGGTCAGGTCGGCATCGACGTCGAGTTTGGCCAGACGCTCGACCGGCAACAGGCGCTCAGTGCTCCAGGCGGTTTTGCTCGGTTTGTCCGGCAGCGGCGTCGAACCGGCGCCGGCCATGGCATCGGCTTCGGTGCTGGCGACTTCGGCCTGACGCACTTGCGTGGCGCTGTTGGCTTGTGCCGATTTTGGCGGCAAATAGCGGTCGACGTTGAACGTGTCGGCCTTGAGGATCGCGCGCAGCGATTGCTTGGCGAAGTCTTCGACGGCGATGCGGCCGCTGAAGCTGCTGTCGTCGAGTTTCAGGTTGATGTTGTCGAAGGCGACGCTGGTTGGCGTGGCAGCAACCCGGCTGACCAGTTCGACTTTGCTCAGGCTGCCTTCGGCCATGGCCGGGAGTTTCTGACCGATGCTGTCGACGAACTTCGCCAGATCGAACTGGGCAATGGAGAGGCCGCCAGTGATCTGCGGGGTCTTGTCGAGGTCGTTGGCTTTCAGTTCGCCCAAGGCGCGCAACTGGTTGGCGGAAATCTTGATGCCGGTCCATTCGGCGACGTTCGCGGCTTTATCCAGCGATATCTGCCCTTGAGCTGCGAAGGTCATGGTTTTGCCTTGCAGCGGATCGCCAGCCAGCTCGCCGGACAGTTTCATGTCTTCGAACTTGTAGCGTTGCAGTGCGCGCTCGATGCGCAGCTCACCGGTGAGCTCGGTGCGCACGCGCAGGACCGGTTGATTGGTGCCGAGGAACGCGGTGGCTTTCACCGGGATATTGGTCGAATCATGCACCGGGCCGGTGCTCAGCTGGATGCTCTCGGCACTGAACTGCTTGCCGGTCTTCTCGTCGTTGTACTCAACACGGGCGTTGTTGACGGTCAGGCTATCGATGTCGAGGCGTATCGGCTGCGGTGGTTTTTCCACGGCAGCAGTAGGTTCGCTGGCCGGTTGGCCTGCGGTAGCAGCTGGCGGCGTCGCTCCGGCCGGGGCGGGTACCTTGCCGATGTCTTCCCAGTTGCCGTGGCCGTCCTTGTCGCGGTTCAGGCGCAGGTTCAGACCTTCGACGCGCACATCGCTCATCTGCACTTCACGGCGCAGCAGCGGCAGCACGCGCACGGACAGTCCGAGCATCTGCAAATCGGCAAACGGTTCGGCAGGCTTGACCAGGGTGGCCACGCTGGCTTCGTGCAATTCCAGGCCGAGCCACGGGAACAGGCTCCAGCCGATATCGCCATTGAGCGTCAGCTCGATGTGGGCCTTGTCGCGGGCTATCTGGCGGATCTCGTCTTTGTAATCGTTGGGATCGAAGAGGTGGGTCAGGGCAAAGCCTGCCGCCACAATGATCAGCAACAGCCCGAGAAGTACCAGACCCAGGATTTTGCCGAACGCTTTCATGGGCGAGTCCTTGTAGTTAGTCGAATTCGTAATTTAGCCGGGGAGTATAGCGCTGCAACGGCCCTGTTCGGTGTGGCGTCATGTCGTCAGGACTTCCAGCGGCACCTGTAACCGGGCGGCGATTGCCTGAGCTTCAAGGTGCCCGGCGGGTGCCCGCAGGCGCAGTTCGGCCCCCGCTTGCGACGCCATTTTCTGCGCTTGGTTCACCATCCGCTCGGCAACCCCACGGCGACGAGTAACTTTTCGTACACACAAATGGGACATGTACCAGACGTCGCGGTGCCTTTGCAGGCGCGCAGCGCCGAGCAGACGGTCGTTGAAACGTCCGGCAATAAAAGTCCCGTCCGCCAACGCACTTTCGATCAGCTCCACTTCACCGGAAAACGGCGAAAACAGCCATTCGGGCGCATCACGATAGATTTTCTGCAGATCCTGTTGATCCTGATAACTGGCGTCTTCAAGCGTTTGAACGATAACCGGCATGGTAACCCCGTCAAAAATGCACTCCGTGCAGGAGCTGCCGAAGGCTGCGATCTTTTGATCCTGTTTTTGCAAAACAACGCCAAAAGATCGCAGCCTTTGGCAGCTCCTACACAGGTGTAGAGATCAGATGACATGAAAAAGGTGATATCAGTTTGGTTTTTCTGTCACCTGCAAATGGTAACCTTCGCCCGTTCGTCCGTCCTTCTGCGACTTAACGTCGCGCCTTCATGGAGCTTCACCTTAAAAAACGGTCATGCCTGCGTGCATAAGGCCGAGGGTGAACAGTGGCTGGCGAACCATACTAATAATTGGGGGATACACAATGAGCACGAGCATTACGGCGGACGGCCTCAAAGCCGACCAGCCCGCGTTCCTGTCGAAGGAGCGCATCATCGCCAAGCCCGGTTTCAACCGTTGGCTAGTCCCACCGGCCGCTCTGGCCATCCACCTGTGCATCGGCATGGCCTACGGCTTCTCGGTGTTCTGGTTGCCGCTGTCCAAGGCGCTGGGCGTTACCGCTCCAGTGGCTTGCGCAGCGGACATGAGCTTCATCACACAAGTGTTTTCGTCGCAATGCGACTGGCCGATCTCGATGCTTGGCTGGATCTACACGCTGTTCTTCATCTTCCTCGGCTGCTCGGCAGCGATCTGGGGTGGCTGGCTGGAACACGCCGGGCCGCGCAAGGCCGGTGTGGTATCGGCACTGTGCTGGTGCGGCGGTCTGCTGATCTCGGCGCTGGGTATTTATACCCACCAGATCTGGCTGATGTGGCTCGGTTCGGGCGTGATCGGCGGTATCGGTCTGGGTCTGGGCTATATCTCGCCGGTGTCGACCCTGATCAAGTGGTTCCCGGACAAGCGCGGTATGGCCACCGGCATGGCGATCATGGGCTTCGGTGGCGGCGCGATGGTCGGTGCACCGTTGGCGACGGCACTGATGAGCCACTTCGGCTCGGCTGAAGGCGTTGGCGTCTGGCAAAGCTTCGTGGCCATGGCCGCGATCTACTTCGTGTTCATGATCGGTGGCGCTCTGGCTTACCGCGTACCGCCTACCGGCTGGAAGCCTGAAGGCTGGACTGCACCGGCGAAGAAAGCGGCGAACGCGATGATCACCAACCGCCACGTGCATGTGAATGTGGCGTGGAAAACCCCGCAGTTCCGTCTGGTCTGGCTGGTGCTGTGTCTGAACGTTTCTGCCGGTATCGGCATCCTCGGCATGGCTTCGCCGCTGTTGCAGGAAGTGTTCGGCGGCAAGCTGCTGGGTGTTGATGTGCCGTTTGGCCAACTCGATGCCGGGCAATTGGCCTCGATCGCTGCGATTGCTGCCGGTTTCACCGGTCTGCTGAGCCTGTTCAACATCGGTGGTCGTTTCTTCTGGGCATCGTTCTCCGACTACCTGGGCCGCAAAAACACCTATTTCGTGTTCTTCGCACTGGGTTTTGCCCTGTACGCGCTGATTCCGAACATGGGCCATCTGGGCAACGTTGCGCTGTTCGTGGCGGCGTTCTGCATCATCCTGTCGATGTACGGCGGCGGTTTTGCGACTGTTCCGGCTTACCTGGCTGACCTGTTCGGTACGCAAATGGTCGGCGCGATCCACGGTCGTCTGCTGACTGCCTGGGCGGCGGCTGGCGTGCTGGGCCCGGTGTTGGTGAACTACCTGCGTGAATATCAGTTGAGCATCGGCGTTGAGCGCGCTGCTGCTTACGACATCACCTTGTACATCCTCGCTGGCCTGCTGGTGCTGGGCTTCCTGTGCAACCTGCTGGTACGTCCGGTGGCTGACAAGTACTTCATGACCGATGCTGAACTGGCGGCCGAACAAGCGCTGGGCCACGACAAAGGTGCTGACGCCAGCACTGTCCTGGAGTGGAAAGCCGCGCCGGGCAGCAAGCCCCTGGCGATCGCTGCCTGGCTGGCTGTGGGTATTCCGTTGGCGTGGGGTGTGTGGGTGACCCTGCAGAAGACGGCGGTACTGTTTCACTAAGTAAAAACGCAGTACCCCTGTAGGAGTGAGCCTGCTCGCGATAGCGACCTGACAGTCACAGAAATGTTGACTGTGAGGCCCTCATCGCGAGCAGGCTCACTCCTACAGTGGTTTTTGGGTGCCTGTAATGGCTTGTATGGACATGTCTACCCGCGACAGCCGGGCATTCTAACCGTCAGCCATATCACCTCTCGTGTTTCTGTTTGCTTCCTGCGTGCCTATAATGGCTGCCTTTTTCGCCCAATGATTTTGCGGAGCTGGTGATGGCCGAACGTAAGGCGTCTGTCGAGCGCGACACTCTGGAAACCCAGATCAAAGCCTCGATCAACCTTGATGGCACCGGAAAGGCCCGATTCGATATCGGTGTACCTTTTCTTGAGCACATGCTGGATCAGATCGCCCGTCACGGGTTGATCGACCTGGATATTGAATGCAAGGGCGATCTGCATATCGACGACCACCATACGGTGGAAGACGTCGGTATCACCCTCGGCAAGGCGTTTGCCAAAGCCATCGGCGATAAAAAAGGCATCCGTCGCTACGGTCACGCCTACGTGCCGCTCGATGAAGCGCTGTCGCGCGTGGTGATCGATTTCTCCGGTCGCCCGGGCTTGCAGATGCACGTGCCGTACACCCGCGCCACTGTGGGCGGCTTCGACGTTGACCTGTTCCAAGAGTTCTTCCAGGGCTTCGTCAACCACGCGTTGGTCAGCGTGCATATCGACAACCTGCGTGGCACCAACACTCACCACCAGATCGAAACCGTGTTCAAGGCTTTCGGCCGCGCGCTGCGCATGGCCGTCGAGCTGGATGAGCGCATGGCCGGGCAAATGCCATCGACCAAAGGCGTTCTGTAATGCAGACGGTTGCAGTTATCGATTACGGCATGGGCAACCTGCACTCGGTGGCCAAGGCCCTCGAGCACGTCGGTGCCGGCAAGGTGCTGATTACCAGCGATGCCAACGTGATTCGTGAAGCGGATCGCGTGGTGTTCCCCGGTGTTGGTGCGATTCGCGACTGCATGGCGGAGATCCGTCGCCTCGGTTTCGATTCGCTGGTACGCGAAGTCAGTCAGGATCGTCCTTTTCTCGGCATCTGTGTCGGCATGCAAGCCTTGCTCGACACCAGCGAAGAGAACGACGGTGTCGACTGCATCGGCCTGTTCCCGGGCGCGGTGAAGTTCTTCGGCAAAGACCTGCATGAAGACGGCGAGCACCTGAAAGTCCCACACATGGGCTGGAACGAGGTAAAGCAGAAGGTCAGCCACCCGCTGTGGCATGACATTCCGGACATGGCGCGTTTCTACTTCGTGCACAGCTACTACATCGCTGCCGCCAACGCGCGGCAGGTGGTCGGCGGCGGTCATTACGGCGTCGATTTCGCTGCTGCGCTGGCCGATGGCTCGCGCTTCGCCGTGCAGTTCCACCCGGAGAAAAGCCATACCCATGGCCTGCAATTGCTGCAGAACTTTGCCGCGTGGGACGGTCGCTGGTAAATGGCTGCCAGGAAAACCAAACCGCCGATTCTGACCCTCACTCCCGAACAGGAGAACGAGGCCAATCGCAAGATTCAGCGGTTCATGGAGGACCGTTTCGAACTCGATCTGGGATCGTTCGAAGCGGGGGAAATTCTTGAGCTGTTTACCCGCGAAATTGCTCCGCACTATTACAACAGGGCGATTTTCGATGTGCAGACCCACCTCAAAGAGCGGTTTGAAAGCATCGAAAGCGACCTGTGGGCTCTCGAGAAAATCTTATTTGGTATGCTTTTTGATTTTTTTTTTTTTTATGTTTTCTTTATTCTTTTTATTACCTGTTTTGTTGTTTTAGTTTTTTTT
>NZ_JBIVGT010000025.1:64011-66827 GCF_044748825.1 Pseudomonas sp. NPDC089741
TTTCCGATCCAAGCTGAAAATTCATTTTTGAATGTTTGACAGATTCTGATTATTCCCGCTATCGATCTTAAAGACGGTGCCTGCGTACGTCTGCGCCAGGGCCGCATGGAAGATTCCACGGTGTTCTCCGATGACCCGGTGAGCATGGCTGCCAAGTGGGTGGAGGGCGGTTGCCGCCGTCTGCATCTGGTCGATCTGAACGGCGCTTTCGAAGGCCAGCCAGTCAATGGCGAGGTGGTCACCGCGATTGCCAAGCGCTATCCGACCCTGCCGATCCAGATCGGTGGCGGCATCCGCTCGCTGGAAACCATCGAACACTACGTCAAGGCTGGCGTCAGCTACGTGATCATCGGCACCAAAGCCGTTAAAGATCCGGCGTTCGTCGCTGAAGCCTGCCGCGCGTTCCCGGGCAAGATCATCGTTGGCCTGGACGCTAAAGACGGTTTCGTCGCCACCGATGGCTGGGCGGAAATCAGTACCGTACAGGTCATCGATCTGGCCAAGCAGTTTGAAGCCGACGGCGTGTCCTCGATCGTTTATACCGACATCGCCAAAGACGGCATGATGCAGGGCTGCAACGTACCGTTCACCGCTGCACTGGCTGCTGCCACGAAGATCCCGGTGATCGCGTCCGGCGGCATCCACAATCTCGGTGACATCAAATCGCTGCTCGACGCCAAGGCGCCAGGCATCATCGGCGCCATCACTGGCCGGGCGATCTACGAAGGCACCCTCGACGTCGCCGAAGCGCAAGCTTTCTGCGATTCGTACCAAGGCTGAGGACTGACCATGGCGCTGGCCAAACGCATCATCCCTTGCCTGGACGTGGACAACGGCCGGGTCGTCAAAGGTGTGAAGTTCGAAAACATCCGCGACGCCGGTGACCCGGTGGAAATCGCCCGTCGCTACGACGAGCAGGGTGCCGACGAGATTACCTTTCTCGACATCACCGCCAGCGTCGATGGTCGCGACACCACGCTGCATACCGTCGAACGCATGGCCAGTCAGGTGTTCATTCCGCTGACGGTCGGCGGCGGCGTGCGTACCGTGCAGGACATCCGCAATCTGCTGAATGCCGGTGCGGACAAGGTGTCGATCAACACCGCTGCCGTGTTCAACCCGGAATTCGTCGGTGAAGCGGCGCAGCATTTCGGCTCGCAATGCATCGTCGTCGCCATCGACGCGAAGAAGGTTTCCGGCCCCGGCGAAACTCCACGCTGGGAAATCTTCACCCACGGCGGGCGCAAGCCAACCGGCCTCGACGCCGTCGAGTGGGCGAAGAAAATGGAAGGCCTCGGTGCCGGTGAAATCCTGCTGACCAGCATGGATCAGGACGGCATGAAAAACGGTTTCGACCTCGGCGTGACCCGCGCGATCAGCGATGCGCTGGGCATCCCGGTAATCGCTTCCGGTGGCGTCGGCAATCTGCAGCATCTGGCTGACGGCATTCTCGAAGGCCACGCCAGTGCGGTGCTGGCGGCGAGTATTTTCCACTTCGGCGAATACACCGTGCAGGAAGCCAAGGCCTACATGGCCAAACGCGGCATCGTGATGCGTTAAGCGTCAAAATCGATACAGGCCAGTGGACACCATGGCGCACCCAAGGCACTCTTGGGCACGCCATGGATTTCGGTAGCCCGACATGATCAAACGCCTGCTTCTTGTTCTCGCCAGCGCCTCGATGTT
The DNA here is from genome assembly GCF_044748825.1 of Pseudomonas sp. NPDC089741. Classification (NCBI taxonomy): domain Bacteria; kingdom Pseudomonadati; phylum Pseudomonadota; class Gammaproteobacteria; order Pseudomonadales; family Pseudomonadaceae; genus Pseudomonas; species Pseudomonas sp. NPDC089741. The sequence goes on from NZ_JBIVGT010000025.1 coordinate 65,698, forward strand.
GCTCATCAACACGGCCCGTGCCGAAACCAGTCCCGACACCGATCTGGTGCTCCTTACCGAAAACTTCCCGCCTTACAACATGGCGAAGGACGGCAAGAACTTCGCCAAGGGCGAGAACATCAATGGCATCGCCACCGACATCGTGCGCGAAATGTTCCAGCGTGCCGGCGTCACCTACAGCCTGACCCTGCGATTCCCCTGGGAGCGCGTCTACAAACTCGCCCTGGAAAATCCTGGCTACGGTGCCTTCGTGATGGCGCGCCTGCCAGACCGCGAAAAACTCTTCAAATGGGTCGGCCCGATCGGTCCGGACGACTGGATCATGTTGGCCAAGGCCGACAGCAAGATCACCCTCGAAACCCTCAACGATGCACGCAAATACAAGATCGGCGCCTACAAGGGCGATGCGATTGCCGAGACGCTGACCAAGCAAGGTTTGAAACCTATGGTGGTATTGCGCGATCAAGACAACGCCAAGAAGCTGGTCAACGGGCAGATTGATTTGTGGGCGACGGGTGATCCGGCTGGGCGTTATCTGGCAAGGCAGGATGGGGTGACGGGGCTGAAGACGGTCCTGCGCTTTAACAGCGCAGAGCTGTATCTGGCGCTGAATAAAGACGTGCCGGAAGAAACCGTGAAGAAGCTACAGGCTGCGCTGGATCAGATGCGTAAGGATGGTGTGGTGGATGACATCATGGGGCGGTATTTGTAGCGCTTATCAGATCGCTACCCCCTCACCCCAACCCTCTCCCCCAAGGGGGGCGAGGGGGAAAGGGAGCTGATCTATGTGCTTTTCAAACCTGAGTCCGACGCGGTATTGCAAGTCGGTGCAGCTCTCCCAATCAACTCGGTCAGCTCCCTCTTCCTCTAGGGCGAGGGGGAAAGGGAGCTGATCTATGTGCTTTTCAAACCTGAGTCCGACTCGGTATTGCAAGTCGGTGCAGCTCTCCCAATCAATTCGGTCAGCTCCCTCTCCCTCTGGGGGCGGGGGGAAAGGGAGCTGATCTATGTGCTTTTCAAAACCTGAGTCCGACGCGGTATTGCAAGTCGGTGCAGCTCTCCCAATCAATTCGGTCAGCTCCCTCTCCCTCTGGGGGCGGGGGGAAAGGGAGCTGATCTATGTGCTTTTC
>NZ_JBIVGT010000025.1:66926-82622 GCF_044748825.1 Pseudomonas sp. NPDC089741
CAAAACCTGAGTCCGACGCGGTATTGCAAGTCGGTGCAGCTCTCCCAATCAACTCGGTCAGCTCCCTCTCCCTCTGGGAGAGGGCTGGGGTGAGGGGCTTCTATAGTCAGCGGTAAACGCCATCCTTGCCGTGTGCCGCAGTCGCCTTGTTACTGCGCACACTGATCATCTGCCGGATATCAATCCACTCAATCCCCTGAGCCTTCAGCTTCGGCAATTCGCGCTCCAGCACCGCCAGCGTCTGCGGATACGGATGCCCGATCATCACCGCCGAACCCTGCTTGTGCGCCAGATTGATCGCCGTCTGCAACTGCGTATAAATCGCCGCTTCCGTGCGCTCATCATCAAGAAACACATCTCGCGAAACACTCGCCAGATCGATCTTTTGCGCTTGCTGCGCAGCAACGGTCTGCGCGCTGGTGCGGCTGTCGACGAAGAATTTGTGCCGCCGTTGCAATTCGGCCATCAACCACGCCATCGCCACCGGTTGCGCGGTCATGCGACTGCCCATGTGGTTATTGATGCCTGCGGTGTAGGGGACCATTTTGAACGCGGCGTTCAGGCGTTTTTCCAGCTCTTCGATCGGCAGTTCCGGGTGCCAGGCGTAGGGCCCGGTGGCCGGGTCCATCGGCATGTGCAGGATGACGATCTTGCCGGCGCGATGGGCTTCGCGGGCAAATTCAGTGGCGTGGGGTGTGTCGGGCATGATCGCCGTGGTCACCGGGCCGGGCAGGGCCAGCACGCGGCGATCCCGGGGCAGATTCTGCCCCAGGTCGTCGATGATCAGTGTCAGGTAGGCTTTGTGTGGCTTTGGGCTGACGGGCTCTGCGTGAGCAGCACCCGCCAGACAGCAGAACAGAACGAAGACGAAACGCAAAGACATCTTCAACGGCCGGACGTGATGCTCAGCCCTTTGAGCAGGCTCAGGGCCTGGGCCAATTGGTAGTCGTCATCCTGCGGCATGGCTTTGGGCTTGGCGCCGGAGCCGGTTGGTTTGTCCGCGCCGCCATTGCCATTGCCCAGGTGACCTTGCAGGTCAGCTTCCTTGAAGTAATCGCCATCGGCCTCGTTGGTGATCTTGGCCTTGCGCACTTCGATGTCCGGAACAATGCCTTGCGCCTGAATCGAGCGGCCATTCGGCGTGAAATACAGCGCCGTGGTGATCTTCAGCGCGCGGTCGTTGTTCAGTGGCAGCACGGTTTGTACCGAGCCCTTGCCGAAACTGGTGGTGCCCATGACCACGGCGCGTTTTTGATCCTGCAGGGCGCCGGCGACAATTTCCGAGGCCGAGGCGCTGCCACCGTTGATCAACACAACCATCGGCACCGCTTCGCTTTCGTCTTTGCCGGTGGCCGAGAAGCGCAGTTCGGAGTTGGCGATACGGCCTTTGGTGTAGACGATCAGGCCTTTGGTGATGAAGTGGTCGACCACTTCCACCGCCGCCTGCAACACGCCGCCCGGGTTGTTACGCAAGTCGAGAACGATGCCGTTGAGCTTCTTGCCGTTGTCCTTGCGCATCTTCGCCAGGGCCTTGGAGACCTCTTCGCCGGTCTTGACCTGGAACTGGGTGATGCGGATGTAACCGTAACCTGATTCCAGCAGCTGCGACTTGACGCTCTTCACCTGAATCACTGCGCGCGCCAAGGTCACGTCGAACGGCGTGCCGCCATCGCGCACCAGGGTCAGGGTGATTTTCTGGCCGATCTTGCCGCGCATCTTGTCGACGGCTTCGGTCATGGTCTGGCCGCGCGTTGGCGCACCGTTGATTTTGACGATGAAGTCGCCAGCCTGAATGCCGGCCTTCGACGCCGGTGTGTCGTCGATTGGCGAGACGACCTTGATGAAGCCGTCTTCAGCGCCGACTTCGATACCCAGGCCGCCGAACTCACCGCTGGTGCTTTCCTGCAGCTCGGTGAAATCTTCAGGGCCGAGGTAGGCCGAGTGCGGATCAAGGTTGCTGAGCATGCCCTTGATGGCGTTTTCGAGCAGGGTCTTGTCGTCCACCGGTTCGACATAGGCGGCTTTGATCCGGTCCATGACCTCGGCAAAGGTGCGCAACTCTTCCAGCGGCAGCGGTGCCTTGGAGGTCGCGGCAGTGCCTGCCGGAGCGACGGCCGGGGCCGGCTGAGCGGCGAACGCCAGAGGCGCGCCGATCACCAGGGCGATCGTCAGGGCCAGCGAGGTAAGGCGGGACAAATGCAGCATGTCGAACGAACTCCTTAATTAGGCGGTGCGCTTATCCTTGCGCACGACACCATTGCGCCGGATCACTCGGGTGACCCTGCTGACGAATTGCGAAATACAGCGCTGGTGTGTCCTGGCCGCCACTGTTCCCGACAGTGGAAATGGACTCACCGGCTTTTACCACGTCACCGGCCGACTTGAGCAGCGTCTGGTTGTGACCGTAAAGACTCAGAAAACCGTTGCCGTGATCGAGGATCACCAACAGCCCGGCACCGCGCAACCAGTCGGCGAACACCACGCGACCGCCGTGTACGGCATGCACCTGGCTACCGGCGGAGGCGCTGATCATCACGCCGTCCCACTTGGTCCGGGCATCGTCGCCACGGCTTTCGCCGAAGCGCGCCAGCAGTCGACCATCAACCGGCCAGGGAAGTTTTCCCCGGGTTGCAGCAAAAGGGCCACCGAAGGTCTCGCCGCTGCTGGAGACCAGCGCGCCGGGAGTGGATCTGGCGGGTTTCCGTGGGGCGTCGCTGTTTTCAGCCTGCGCCTCACGCAAACGCTTTTTTTCCGCTTCCTGCTGGGCGATCAGCGCTTTCTGCCGCGCTTCTTCTGCCTCACGAGCCTGGCGAGCCAGGGTTTCTTCAATGGTTTTAAGGACTTTAGACAGGTCTGCCTGATCCTGCTCACGCGCGGCGAGTTTCTGATCGCGCGCCTTTACATCGTCGTTGAGCTTGGCGAGGACTTGCTGGCGCTCCTTGCGAACCTTGTCGAGTTCATCGCGCTGGGTATCAAGGCTGCTTTTCTGTACCAGCAATTGCGCCTGCTGCGCGGCGATGTCCTGTTCGACATTGGCCAGTTGGCGCAGGGTTTCGTTGAAGTTTTTCAGCTGCTCCAGGCGCGCCTGGCTCAGGTAATCGTAATAGGTGAGGGTACGGGCGAATTTCTCGGGATTCTGCTGGTTGAGCAGCAGCTTGAGGTATTCCTGCCGACCGTTCTGATAGGCCGCACGGGCCTGGATGGCGATCAGTCGCTGCTGTTCAGTGCGTGCGCTCTGGAGTTTTTTTTTCTCCGCATCGAGTCGCTGCAGCTCGGATTCGCTTTTCTTCAGCTCTTTTTGCAGCGTATCGATCTGCTTCTCGAGATTGCCCATCTCGGTTTCAGTGCCCTTGAGCTCTTTCTGTACGCCGGATTTTTCTTCCTGGACCTTGTTCAGCAGCTTTTTCAGCTCGGCAATGTCCTGACGCGTGGCGTCCAACTGCTGTTGGGTTTGCGCGCGCTCGTCAGCGAAGGCCGGTTGGAGCAGGCAGGTCAGAGCAAGGGCGATCAGGACGCGGAGCATAGAGGCGGGCGGCACCAGGGTAAGGGACGGCCTAGTATGCCCGCCCGAGGCTGCAAAAAAAACGCCCAATTGGGGCTGTGTGATAACTGGCCTGAAAAACACCACAAACCAGTGTAGGAGTGAGCCTGCTCGCGATGGCCTGCTGACATCCAACAGAGTAGTTGACTGTCAGATGGCTATCGCGAGCAGGCTCACTCCTACAGGGTTTTGCGGTGTTTCGGCGATTGGGGTCAGACCAGAATCGACGTGCCGGTCATTTCCGCCGGTTTCTCCAGACCCAGCAGCTTCAGCATGGTCGGCGCCACGTCCGCCAGCACGCCGCCTTGGCGCACTTTCAGATCACGCTTGCCGACGTAAATGAACGGCACCGGCTCGGTGGTGTGCGCGGTGTGCGCCTGGTGGGTTTCTTCATCGGCCATTTTTTCGACGTTGCCGTGGTCAGCGGTAATCAGCGCTTCGCCGCCGACTTTTTCCAGTGCTTCAACGATGCGGCCCACGCAGGTGTCGAGGCATTCAACCGCCTTCACTGCTGCGTCGAACACACCGCTGTGGCCGACCATGTCGCCGTTGGCGTAGTTGACCACGATCACGTCGAAACGCTGGTTTTCAATGGCCTCGACGATGCGGTCGGTGACTTCCGGCGCGCTCATTTCCGGCTGCAAGTCGTAGGTAGCGACTTTCGGCGACGGGATCAGGATGCGCTCTTCGCCCGGGAACGGTTCTTCACGGCCGCCGGAGAAGAAGAAGGTCACGTGCGCGTATTTCTCGGTTTCAGCGATGCGCAGCTGGGTTTTGCCGTTCTTTGCCAGATAGTCGCCCAGCACGTTTTCCAGGCTGCCCGCGGCAAACGCCGACGGTGCCGGAATGCTTGCGGCATATTGGGTCAACATGACGAAACCGGCGAGTTTAGGCTGGCGTGCGCGTTCGAATTCCTTGAAGTCGTCCTCGACGAACACGCGGGTCAGCTCGCGGGCACGGTCGGCGCGGAAGTTCATGAACACCACAGCGTCGCCGTCTTCGACTTTTACCGGCTCACCAATGGTCGTGGCTTTAACGAATTCGTCGCTTTCGCCACGAGCGTAAGCCGCGTCGAGACCTTCCTGCGCGGTGGCGGCGTTGAACTCGCTGTTGCCGTCGACGATCAGGTTGTAGGCCTGAGCGACACGATCCCAGCGGTTGTCACGGTCCATCGCGAAGTACCGGCCGATGATGCTGGCGATGCGGCCCTTGCCGAGTGCCTGGAAGGTCGCATCGAGCAGTTCGATCGACGATGCAGCGCTTTTCGGCGGCGTGTCGCGGCCATCGAGGAAAGCGTGCAGGTAGATTTTTTCGGCGCCGCGCTTGAAGGCCAGTTCGGCCATGGCGATCAGGTGATCCTGATGGCTGTGTACGCCGCCATCGGACAACAGGCCCATGAAGTGCACGGCTTTACCAGCGGCCACGGCTTTATCCACAGCGGCGCAGATGGTCGGGTTCTCGAAGAATTCGCCATCGCGGATCGATTTGGTCACGCGCGTGAAGTCCTGATACACCACGCGGCCGGCGCCAAGGTTCATGTGGCCCACTTCGGAGTTGCCCATTTGGCCGTCCGGCAGGCCGACGTCCATGCCGCTGCCCGAGATCAAGCCGTTCGGCACGCTGGCCCACAGGCGATCAAGGACGGGCTTCTTCGCCGCAAAAACGGCATTGGATTCGGGGCTTTCGCTGTGACCGAAGCCGTCGAGAATCATCAGGACCAAAGGTTTAGGCGTAGTCGTCATGGAATCCACTCGTGGCTAATAAAGAAGAGGGCGATGGAAAAGGGAGTTGGAGTTTAAAGCTAAGTTCCGACCGCGTCACCGCCGGACGGGGTTTGGCCGACCATAGCGGCTGTGTATACTGGCCGACATTTTAACGCCCTGGAACCTCCTTCGATGGTTGCTCACCTGATTGAATTTGCCACTAACCACTACATTCTTGTCGGTATCTTCGTCGTACTGCTGGCTCTGCTGCTGGCGCACACGATGCAGGGCGGCGGTAAAAGCCTGAGCACCGGCGAGCTGACTGCACTGGTCAACAAAGACGCAGGCGTAGTGGTGGACATCCGTCCGGCCAAGGATTTCGCTGCCGGCCACATCGTTGGCGCGATCAACATTCCCCAGGACAAACTGGCTGCGCGCACCGCCGAGCTGGAAAAGCACAAGGCCAAGACCATCATTCTGGTCGATGCCCTCGGTCAGACCGCCGGCACCCACGCCCGCGAACTGATGAAATCCGGCTTCACCGCCGCCAAGCTGTCCGGCGGGATTTCCAGCTGGAAAGGCGACAACCTGCCGCTGGTGAAGTGATATGAGCGAAGTCATCGTCTACTCCAGTGATTACTGCCCTTATTGCTCGCGAGCCAAGTACCTGCTCGAGAACAAAGGCGTGGCCTTCAAAGAGATCAAGGTCGATGGCAAGCCGCAGGTGCGTGCCGAAATGACCCAGAAAGCCGGGCGCACGTCCGTGCCGCAGATCTGGATCGGCAGCCAGCACATCGGTGGTTGTGATGATTTGTATGCCCTGGAGCGCGCCGGCAAGCTCGACGCGCTGCTCAAGGCCTGAACGGCTGCACCCACGTACGCACTCCCTAAAAGACCCAAGATCGATAAGGATCTGAGATGACTGACCAACAGAACACTGCAGCCAGCGAAGAAGAAACCGCACCGCAATTCTCCTTGCAGCGCATCTATGTACGCGACCTGTCCTTCGAAGCCCCGAAAAGCCCGGCGATCTTCCGCCAGCAGTGGGATCCGGCTGTCGCACTGGATCTGAACACTCGCCAGAAGGCTTTGGAAGGCGATTTCTACGAAGTCGTACTGACCCTGTCCGTTACCGTGAAAAACGGTGAAGAAGTGGCCTTCATCGCTGAAGTGCAGCAGGCCGGTATCTTCCTGATCAAGAACCTCGATGCGGCTTCGATGAGCCACACCTTGGGTGCGTTCTGCCCGAACATCCTGTTCCCGTACGCGCGTGAAACCCTGGACAGCCTGGTGACCCGCGGTTCGTTCCCGGCGCTGATGCTGGCTCCGGTGAACTTCGACGCCCTGTACGCGCAAGAATTGCAGCGCATGCAGGAAAGCGGCGAGACGCCAACCGTTCAATAAACGGTCCTGGCTACAACGAAAAAAGCGCCGTAACAGGCGCTTTTTTCTTGGGCTGAAATACTCCTGGTTGATCGTTCCTACGCTCCGCGTGGGAATGCCTCTGGGGACGCTCCGCGTCCAGTGACGCGGAGCGTCACGGGTTGCATTCCCACGCAGAGCGTGGGAACGATCAGGTGTGGTGTTACTTGAAGTCGTTCTGGCGCCAGGCTTCGTATACAGCGACGGCCACGGTGTTGGACAGGTTCAGGCTGCGGCAGCCTTCGCGCATCGGCAGACGCAGGCGCTGATCCGGTCCAAGGGCGTCGAGCACTTCCGGCGGCAAGCCACGGCTTTCCGGGCCGAAAATGAACGCATCACCCGGGACAAACGCCGCATCATGAAACGGCCGCGAACCCTTGGTGGTGAACGCATACACCCGAGGGTTGCCGATGCTCTCCAGGCAACTGGCGAGGTCTGCGTGACGTTGCAGCGTGGCATATTCGTGGTAATCGAGACCGGCACGGCGCAATCGCTTGTCGTCCATCTCGAAGCCCAGCGGTTCGATCAAATGCAGGTGGCAGCCGCTGTTGGCGCACAGCCTGATAACGTTGCCGGTATTCGGCGGAATTTCTGGTTGAAAAAGGATGACGTGAAACATGCACGGCTCCGAAGGTAAAGACGAGCGGCATTCTACGCCGCCTGTGGACAACCGTTCGAAACTATTCCCGCGAGTGGTCGGTTCGCTGGCGATTGTCGGCGTAATGATCGGCTTGATGATCGGCCGCCTGACCACGCCCGATCCGACCGTGCTGCAGCAAGTCGAGGTGACGGAACAGGGGCTGGTGGTGTGGTTCAACAACGAGCCCAAGCTGCACGGAGAAATCATCGACGGCACCGTGGCGCTGCTGTTTCAGGCTGAAGGCAAAGCGCAGAAAGGTCAGCTCAAGCTCAACGGCAAAGACCTGAACTGGCGGACGCGAGCGAGTGATGGTGGGTTGTTGCTGACGGTGCTGGCAGCGCGGCCGCTGCAGGGGGACTGGGCCGGCAGCAAGGTCGATGACCGCTGGCGACTGGAGATCCATCTCCGCGAGCAATAAAAGCGGGAATCCCTGACCTGCCTGTATCAGGGTTCCCAAAACGGTGTGGACTTCGCGTGACGCGTCGGTCCGGTGTAAAGAGGGAACCCCCGGCCTGCCTGTACCAAGGATCCCAAAAGGGTGGGCGCATCGCGTGGCGATCTGCGCCCGGTGTAAAGAGGGGAATCCCCGGCCTGCCTGTACCAAGGTCCCCGAAACGGGTGGTGAAACGAATCACCTGTGAGAGGTGTTGCAGGGGGCGTGCCAGGTTTTATTTTTTTGAAACAAAAATAGCTGTCGGAAACGCGAAAGCCCCGGAGTACGGGGCTTTCGCGTTTTCAAAGTTAAAGTTTTGCAGTGGTTTTGATTTGGGGAGTCAGCCGCTGGACATGCTCGATTGCGGGTCAAAGTGCCTTAAGGTGGTGCACGGCTGAATTGCCCTCACCCTAACCCTCTCCCAGAGGGAGAGGGGACTGACCGAGTTGTTATAAAGAACTGCGCCGACATGAAAGTCCGAGTCGAACACACATTTGGAAGCGACATGAATCGGCTCCCTCTCCCTCGGGAGAGGGCTGGGGTGAGGGGAGAGATCTTGAGTACACATACGACCTCAAGCGAACGAGGTCTTTACCCCTCATCCCCCTCATCATCATCGCCACCATCAACCTTCATCCCCAATTCCTTGATCTTGCGCGTCAGGGTATTACGCCCCCAACCCAGCAACACCGCCGCATCACGCCGGCGCCCGGCGGTATGCTTCAACGCCGTCTCGATCATGATCCGCTCAAACGCCGGCACCGCGCTGTCGAGCAGGCTCGACTGACCACGCGCCAGAGCCTGATCGGCCCATTGACGCAGCGCCTGCTCCCAGTTGGTCACTGGCGCCGAATCCTGCGGCAGGTTCAGTAGCTCTGGCGGCAAGTCGCTGATGTGCACTTCGCGCCCGGACGCCATCACCGTAATCCAGCGGCAGGTGTTCTCCAGCTGACGCACGTTGCCGCCCCACGGCAGGTTCTTCAGGTATTCCTCGGTCTCGCTTTTCAGCAGCTTCGGCTCGACCGCCAGTTCCTGCGCGGCGCGGCTGAGGAAGTGTTTGGCCAGGGTCGGGATGTCTTCGCGACGATCCGACAGGCGCGGGATGTGGATGCGGATCACGTTGAGACGATGGAACAAGTCCTCACGGAATTTGCCCGCGTGCACCAGGGTTTCCAGATTCTGGTGCGTCGCGGCGATGATCCGTACGTCGACCTTGACCGGCACATGCCCGCCCACGCGATAGAACTCGCCATCCGCCAAAACTCGCAGCAAACGGGTTTGCGTATCTGCCGGCATGTCGCCGATTTCGTCGAGGAACAGCGTGCCGCCGTCAGCCTGCTCAAAACGGCCGCGACGCAGATTCGCCGCGCCGGTGAACGCGCCTTTCTCATGGCCGAACAGCTCGGATTCCATCAGATCCTTGGGGATCGCCGCCATGTTCAGCGCGATGAATGGCGAGGCCGCGCGCGGGCTGTGGCGGTGCAGGGCGTGGGCGACCAGTTCTTTACCAGTGCCGGATTCGCCGTTGATCAGCACGGTGATGTTGGAATGGCTCAAGCGGCCGATGGCGCGAAACACTTCCTGCATCGCCGGCGCTTCGCCGATGATTTCCGGGGTGCGGGTCAGTGCCGGCAGAACTTCCAGGCCTTGCTGCTCTTGTGCGTGCTGATTGGCGCGCTTGACCAGCGATACCGCTTCATCAACGTCGAACGGCTTCGGCAGGTACTCGAAGGCGCCGCCCTGATAAGAGGCGACAGCGCTGTCCAGATCGGAATGAGCGGTCATGATGATGACCGGCAACCGTGGATGCTGTTCGCGAATCCGCGCCAGGAGGTCCAGACCGCTGGCACCGGGCATGCGGATGTCGGAGATGATCACATCAGGCTGCTGACGGGCCAGGCGACTCATCACGCCGTCGGCGCTGTCGAAGCTCTGGGTGGTCATGCCTTCCTGCTGCAAGGCCTTTTCCAGTACCCAACGGATAGAACGGTCGTCATCGACGATCCACACGGTTTCACTACGGCTCATGTCGATGTGGCTCCTTGTTCCAGTGGCAGAAAGATCGAGAAGGTGGTGTGGCCTGGATGGCTGTCACACTCGATCAGGCCCTGGTGCTGGCTGATGATGTTCTGGGTAATGGCCAGGCCGAGCCCGGTACCGTCCGGGCGTCCGCTGACCATGGGAAAGAAAATGGTTTCCTGAAGTTCCGCCGGGATCCCCGGGCCGTTGTCGATGATCTCGATCTTGGTCACCAGGCGATGGCGGATGTGGCCGATGGTGAACTGGCGCATCGCGCGGGTGCGCAGGCTGATGCGGCCCAGGCGCAGCTCGTTCTGGCTGCTGATCGCCTGCATCGCGTTGCGCACGATGTTCAACACCGCCTGAATCATTTGTTCGCGGTCGATCAGGACGTCGGGAATGCTTGGGTCGTAATCGCGCACCAAGGTGATGCAGCCCTGACTTTCCGCTTCGACCAGATGGCAGACGCGCTCCAGTACTTCGTGGACGTTGCACATCGCCAGCGACGGCAGCTTGTTCGAACCGAGCATGCGGTCGACCAGGTTACGCAGGCGGTCGGCCTCTTCAATGATCACGTTGGTGTAGTCGCGCAGGCTTTCTTCCGGCAACTCGCGAGCAAGCAATTGTGCAGCGCCGCGGATGCCGCCGAGCGGGTTCTTGATCTCGTGGGCGAGGCCGCGCACCAGCATCTTGCTGGTTTCCTGTTTGGACAGCTGCGCTTCTTCCTTGGTGATCCGCAGCAGGCGGTCACGCGGATGAACCTCAAGCAGGAGCAGGGTCGCGCCGTTGCTGAGAATCGGCGTCACCGCGTAGTCCACGGTCAGGGTCTGGCCGGTGAGGGCGGTGAGCATCGCTTCGCGTTTGGTGAACGGATGCGCCTGTTCCACGGCCTGGCGCAGGGAATTCAGTGCTTCGGTGGATTCGGTGAACAGCTCGCTGATGAACTGCCCATGGCTGCGCTGCCCGCTGATGGCGAGCAGCATCTCCGCCGCCGGGTTCATGTACTCGAGGCGCAATTCGGCGTCGAGCAGAATGGTAGCGGTGGTCAGGTTGTCGAGCAGCAAACGGTGGATTGCGTCGCTAATAGTCATCGGAGCCTCTTTTGGGGGCGGAGCGTGCGCAACAAGCAAGCGTCGGTAGCGGGAAAATGCAAAAACCAAACCAAGGCTCCGAAAAGAAGCGTTGATCGCCTGAAACAGGCGTTTGACGCTCGTTTGCGTGGCAGCCGATAAGCTCGAACGGGAAGTTTCGAACCAAAATGGGTTGGAATGTGGGTACGGTGCAGTCTATTGCACCAATATAGTGCGCAAAGCTGAACGGCGTTAGAAGAAACGCAGGAAGGGGTTTTTCGGCTCTTCGGGTTTGTCTTTCAAAGGGCATTCCGGGCGCACGCCGTAGTCTTCGGCGACGCAGGGTTTGACCTGGCGTTTCTGCGCGAGGGAAATGCGCAGCATGTGGAAGGGTTGGTTCGCCGTGCGTTCGACGATACGGTCCTCGGCATCGAGGATTTCCACCGAAAGGTTATGGCTGCCACGGTCGATATTGTTCAGCGGGAACACCGGTGTCAGGCCGGGTTCGCCGGTGGCCTGGCCGTCCAGCAACAGACGATAGCGATGACCTCTTTGCAGGCCCGGTTCGCTGGTGACGCTGACGATGATTTCGCCGGCGCTGCTGCGAATCGTGGCATCGGGTTCGGGCACCAGAATGCGCAGCATGTCGTAGTGGAACAGTGGTTGTTCCAAGGCTTTTTTCGCGGTGGTGATCGGCGCGGCGGCGGTGGGGTTTGCGGACATGCGATTGCTGGTGGCAATGGGTACTCGTTTGGCGTTGCCGCGCGGCTGGTCGGTGAACACCCGATTGCCTTGGGCGTCGGTGTAGGTGAACACCTCTGCCGAGGCTTGCAGCGTTGTCAGTGCCAACACAGCGATCAGCCACGCGCGGATCATGGCTTGTGCACTCGCTGCACGCTGAGGGGGACTGGCGGGCTCTGCTGGATGATCGTCTGCCCGTCAATCACCTGCACGGCGAGCCGATGTTCGCCGCGATCGATGTTCACCAGTTGCAGGATCGGCACGTTGCTCGGCTGACCGTAGGGCTCGTCATCCAAAACCAGCCTCAATTGATGCGGCGACTGCAGGCGGGGCTTGATCAGTACATTGACGGTGAAGGTGCCGTTGTTGGCGCGTAGGGCTTCTTCGTTGGGCAGGCCGGCCAGTTCAAGAATGTCGTAGGCGTTGCGCGCGGGCTGCCGATTATCGGTTTCGGGCGCGGGTGGTGCGCTGGGTGCTTGCGGTTCGACGCGATTGAGCGGCGGCAACTCCACCGGTTGCGCCTGCACTCCGTCCGGCGAGTGATCGCTGTACACCGTGTTGCCGTTGGCATCGGTGTACTTGTAGATCTGCGCGACGGCGGGCAGGGCGATCAGCAGCAGGATGTAGAGAAAGGTGCGACCCATGACATCGACCGGAATTGAAAACGATGGAGTGCAGCATAGGACAGACGCGGCGGTTGGCCCAACCCTGCACACATCCAGAGATCATTCAGACACCACAATCGATCGTTCCCACGTTCTGCGTGGGAATGATCAGCCAAAAGATCGCAGCCTTCGGCAGCTCCTACAGGGGTAGATGTAGGAGCTGCCGAAGGCTGCGATCTTTTGATCTGCAATAAAAAAGGCCTCCCGAAGGAGGCCTCTTTCACTCACGCCGAGAAACGCGGCGCTACCGGATCAGCAGCTGTAGTACAGCTCATATTCCAGTGGGTGTACGAAGGTGCGAACCTTGATTTCTTCTTCCGATTTCAGCGCGATGTAAGCGTCAATGAAGTCGTCGGAGAATACGCCGCCCTTGGTCAGGAACGCGCGGCCCTTGTCCAGCTCTTCCAGGGCTTCTTTCAGGCTGCCGCAAACTTGTGGAATCTCTTTCGCCTCTTCAGGCGGCAGGTCGTACAGGTTTTTGTCGGCAGCGTCGCCTGGGTGGATCTTGTTCTGGATACCGTCCAGGCCGGCCATCAGCAGTGCTGCGAAGGCCAGGTACGGGTTGGCAGCCGGATCCGGGAAGCGTGCTTCGATACGGCGGGCTTTCGGGCTCGACACGTAAGGAATACGGATCGAAGCGGAACGGTTGCGAGCCGAGTAGGCCAGCATTACCGGAGCTTCGAAGCCTGGTACCAGACGCTTGTAGGAGTTGGTCGCCGGGTTGGTGAAGCCGTTCAGGGCCTTACCGTGTTTGATGATGCCGCCGATGAAGTACAGAGCGGTATCGGACAGGCCGGCATAGCCTTCACCTGCGAAGGTGTTCTTGCCGTCCTTCCAGATCGACATGTGTACGTGCATGCCCGAACCGTTGTCGCCGTACAGTGGCTTCGGCATGAAGGTCGCGGTGCGGCCGTATGCATCAGCAACGTTGTGCACAACGTACTTCAGGGTTTGGGTTTCGTCGGCTTTCTTCACCAGGGTGTTGAACTTGACGCCGATTTCGTTCTGGCCGGCAGTCGCCACTTCGTGGTGGTGAACTTCGACGGTCAGGCCCATTTCTTCCAGCGCGTTGCACATGGAGGTACGGATTTCGTGGTCGTGGTCGAACGGTGGAACCGGGAAGTAGCCGCCTTTGACGCCTGGACGGTGACCCTTGTTGCCGCCTTCGATGTCCTGGTCGGACATCCACGAACCTTGTTCGGAGTAGATCTTGAACATCGAGCCGGAGATGTCCGACTTGAATTTTACCGAGTCAAAGATGAAGAATTCTGGCTCTGGACCGGCGAACACGGTGTCACCGATACCGGTGGCTTTCAGGTGTTCTTCGGCGCGCTTGGCGATCGCACGTGGGTCGCGATCGTAGCCTTGCATGCTCGAAGGTTCGATGATGTCGCACACCAGGATCAGGGTGGCGTCTTCGGTGAACGGGTCGAGAACGGCAGTTTCGTCAACCGGCATCAGGATCATGTCGGAGGCTTCGATGCCTTTCCAGCCAGCGATGGAGGAACCGTCGAACATCTTGCCGACTTCGAAGAAGTCGTCGTCCAAAGCATCGCGAGCCGGCATGGTCACGTGGTGCTGAGTGCCTTTGGTGTCCGTGAAGCGCAGATCAATCCACTTGACGTCATGATCTTTGATGAGTTGAACCGTCTTCGACATATGTCCTCCGGGTGGCTTCGGGCTTGGTAGTGGATGCCCTTGAATTTGGGTGATGCCGGCGCGAATACTCTGCCAAGGCAACCTGCCTCACAAGGGAGCAAATTGCATGCCAGTGCCCCAGCATGGGTTTTTTGCCCCAATTTCACGCTTATTAAGGTGCAAAGTGCGTGAATGCAGAAAATCTCGCCCTCTAATGTAGCGTCTCCGAGCAAAAATGACCCGTTTTGGTGCGCGCAAAACCTTCTGCACATTAACTGGTTAAACCTTGAGCAATTTCCGCTATAATCCGCGCCCCCCTTTTTCGGCTGGCCGTTCGCGCGCTGTTTTCATGAAACTAATCGTAAAAGTCTTCCCCGAGATCACCATCAAAAGCCGACCTGTCCGGACGAAATTCATCCGCCAGCTGGCCAAGAACATCCGCACCGTGCTCCGCGACCTGGACCCGGCCGTGGTGGTGAACGGTGTGTGGGACAATCTCGAGCTGGAAACCCGCATTACCGACGCCAAAGCCTTGAAAGAGATGGGTGAGCGCCTGACCTGCATGCCGGGCATCGCGCACTTCCTGCAGATCGACGAGTACCCGCTGGGCGACTTCGACGACATCACCGAGAAGTGTAAAGAGCACTACGGCGCGGCGCTGGCCGGGAAGATTTTCTCGGTACGCTGCAAGCGTGCCGGCAAGCATGCGTTCAGTTCGATGGACGTCGAAAAATACGTCGGCAGCAAGCTGCGCCGTGAGTGCGGTGCCGCCGGTATCGACCTGAAAGCGCCGGAAATCGAAGTCCGTATCGAAGTTCGCGACAAACGGTTGTTTGTGATCCACAGCCAGCACAACGGCATCGGCGGTTACCCGCTCGGTGCGTTGGAGCAGACGCTGGTATTGATGTCCGGCGGCTTTGACTCGACCGTTGCGGCTTACCAGATCATTCGTCGCGGCCTGATGACGCACTTCTGCTTCTTCAATCTGGGCGGTCGTGCCCATGAATTGGGCGTGATGGAAGTCGCGCATTTCATCTGGAAGAAGTACGGCAGCTCGCAACGCGTGCTATTTGTCAGTGTTCCGTTTGAAGAAGTGTTGGGCGAAATTCTCGGCAAAGTCGATAACAGTCATATGGGCGTCGTATTGAAGCGTATGATGTTGCGCGCGGCCTCCAACATCGCTGACCGCCTGCAGATCGAGGCGCTGGTCACTGGCGAGGCGATCTCCCAGGTGTCGAGCCAGACGCTGCCGAACCTGTCGGTGATCGACTGCGTGACCGACAAGCTGGTCCTGCGTCCGCTGATCGTGGCGCACAAGCAGGACATCATCGACACCGCCAACGAGATCGGCACCGCCGATTTCGCCCGGCACATGCCGGAATACTGCGGGGTCATTTCGGTCAATCCGAAGACCGCCGCCAAACGCGGTCGCGTTGAACACGAAGAGAAAGAATTCGACATGGCAGTCCTCGAGCGTGCGCTCGAAAACGCCAAACTGGTGCCGATCGATCGGGTGATCGACGAATTGGGCCAGGACGTACAGATTGAAGAAGTCAGCGAAGCACTGGCCGGCCAGATCGTGATCGACATCCGTCACCCGGATGCCGCCGAGGATGAGCCGCTGGAACTCGCTGGCGTAGAAGTACAGACGATGCCGTTCTACGCAGTGAACGCTCGTTTCAAGGAGCTGGATCCGACTCGCCAGTACCTGCTGTATTGCGACAAAGGCGTGATGAGTCGCCTGCATGCTCACCATTTGCTCAGTGAGGGGCATGCCAATGTGCGCGTTTATCGTCCGAGCTAAGTGCCCGGGGCTGTTTGCCT
>NZ_JBIVGT010000026.1:0-12815 GCF_044748825.1 Pseudomonas sp. NPDC089741
TCTACGAGCGGTTCATTCGCACGACCATGACCCAGAACAACAACTTCACCACTGGCCGTGTCTACGAACACGTACTGCGCAAAGAGCGCCGTGGTGACTACCTGGGTGCAACCATCCAGGTGATTCCGCACATCACCGACGAAATCAAGCGCCGCATCATCAAGGGTGCCGGTGACGCTGACGTGGCAATGGTCGAGATCGGTGGCACCGTCGGTGACATCGAGTCGCAACCGTTCCTCGAAGCCATCCGCCAGCTGCGTTTCGAAGTCGGCGCCAAGCGCGCGATGCTGATGCACCTGACGCTGGTTCCGTACATCGCCACCGCTGGCGAGACCAAGACCAAGCCAACTCAGCACTCGGTAAAAGAATTGCGTTCGATCGGCCTGCAGCCAGACGTGCTGGTGTGCCGTTCCGATCATCCGATCGACATCTCGTCGCGTCGCAAGATCGCTCAGTTCACCAACGTTGAAGAACGTGCGGTGATCGCGCTGGAAGACGCCGATACCATCTACAAGATCCCGGGCATCCTGCACTCGCAGGGTCTGGACGATTTCGTTGTCGAGCGTTTCGGCCTGCAGTGCGGCAGCGCTGACCTGTCCGAGTGGGAAGCGGTGGTTGACGCCAAGCTGAACCCGGAACACGAAGTGACCATCGCCATGGTCGGCAAGTACATGGAGCTGCTGGACGCCTACAAGTCGCTGATCGAAGCGATGAGTCACGCCGGCATCAGCAACCGTACCAAGGTCAACCTGCGCTACATCGATTCCGAAGACATCGAGAACCAGGGCACTGCGCTGCTCGAAGGTGTCGACGCGATCCTCGTACCAGGCGGCTTCGGTCTGCGCGGCGTGGAAGGCAAGATCACTGCCGTTCAGTACGCTCGTGAAAACAAGGTTCCATACCTGGGTATCTGCCTGGGCATGCAAGTGGCGGTCATCGAGTTCGCTCGTAACGTCATGGGCTGGAAAGACGCCAACTCCACCGAGTTCGACCGCGCCAGTGGCCACCCGGTTGTCGGCCTGATCACCGAGTGGGAAGACGCCACCGGTGCAGTCGAAGTGCGTACTGAAACCTCCGATCTGGGCGGCACCATGCGTCTCGGCGCTCAGGAATGCCTGCTCGAAGCCGGCTCCAAGGTGCACGATTGCTACGGCAAGGACGTGATCGTCGAACGTCACCGTCACCGTTACGAAGTGAACAACAACCTGCTGCCACAAATCATCGAAGCCGGCCTGAAGATCTCCGGTCGCTCCGCTGATGCAGCCTTGGTTGAAGTGGTTGAAGCAGCGGATCATCCATGGTTCGTCGCTTGCCAGTTCCACCCTGAGTTCACCTCGACACCACGCGATGGCCACCCGCTGTTCAGCGGTTTCGTCAAGGCTGCGTTGGCTCAACACCAGAAGAAGGCGTAACCCGATGGCACAGAAGATCATCCGCGTCGGCGACATCGAGATTGCCAACGACAAACCCATGGTGCTGTTCGGCGGCATGAACGTGCTGGAAAGCCGCGACATGGCCATGCAGGTTTGCGAAGAGTACGTGAAGGTCACCGAAAAACTCGGTATCCCTTACGTGTTCAAGGCCAGTTTCGACAAGGCCAACCGGTCTTCTGTGAATTCGTACCGTGGCCCTGGCCTGGAAGAGGGCATGCGCATCTTCCAGGACATCAAACAAGCCTTCGGCGTGCCGATCATCACCGACGTCCACGAGCCCGATCAGGCTGCGGTCGTCGCTGAGGTCTGCGACATCATTCAACTGCCGGCCTTCCTGTCGCGCCAGACCGATCTGGTCGTCGCGATGGCCAAGACCAATGCAGTGATCAACATCAAGAAAGCCCAGTTCCTCGCGCCTCAGGAAATGAAACACATCCTGAACAAGTGCGTGGAAGCGGGTAACGATCAATTGATCCTCTGCGAGCGTGGTTCGAGCTTCGGCTACAACAACCTCGTGGTCGACATGCTCGGCTTCGGCATCATGAAGCAGTTCGAGTACCCGGTATTCTTCGACGTGACCCACGCGCTGCAAATGCCTGGCGGTCGTTCCGACTCCGCCGGCGGTCGCCGTGCGCAGGTTCTGGATCTGGCCAAGGCGGGTATGAGCCAGTCGCTGGCGGGTCTGTTCCTCGAAGCACATCCGGATCCGGACAACGCCAAATGCGACGGCCCTTGCGCCTTGCGTCTGGACAAACTGGAGCCATTCCTGGCCCAGCTCAAAGCTTTGGACGAACTGGTTAAGAGTTTTCCGACGGTAGAAACCGCGTAAACCTCAATTCTCCGGTAAAGTACCGCACGATTTGTCGCTCATGCCCTCGGGCATGAGCGTTATCGTCTGCAAGTCTGCCCGCTGCACACCCCTTGCCGACGGTAAAAAGATTTCCTCTAGCTGCGTCGTTTTCGTCAACTTTGGAGTGTTTACAACAATGGCAAAAATCGTCGACATCAAAGGTCGTGAAGTTCTCGACTCCCGTGGCAATCCACCGTGGAAGCGGACGTGCTTCTCGACAACGGCATCATCGGCAGCGCTTGCGCGCCGTCCGGTGCATCCACTGGCTCGCGTGAAGCGCTCGAGCTGCGTGATGGCGACAAGAGCCGTTACCTGGGCAAGGGCGTGCTCAAAGCGGTAGCCAACATCAACGGTCCGATCCGCGATCTGCTGCTGGGCACTGACCCAAGCGACCAGAAAGCCCTGGATCACGCGATGATCAAGCTCGACGGTACCGAAAACAAAGCGACCCTGGGCGCCAACGCCATCCTCGCCGTGTCCCTGGCTGCGGCCAAGGCTGCTGCGCAGGATCAGGACCTGCCGCTGTACGCACACATCGCCAACCTCAACGGCACTCCGGGTGTTTACTCGATGCCGGTACCGATGATGAACATCATCAACGGTGGCGAGCACGCCGATAACAACGTCGATATCCAGGAATTCATGGTTCAGCCGGTTGGCGCCAAGTCTTTCTCGGAAGGTCTGCGCATGGGCACCGAGATTTTCCATCACTTGAAAGCTGTGCTGAAGGCCCGTGGCCTGAGCACTGCCGTTGGCGACGAAGGCGGTTTTGCACCGAACCTGGCGTCCAACGAAGACGCACTGAAAGTGATCTCCGAAGCTGTGGCAAACGCCGGTTACAAGCTGGGCACCGACGTGACCCTGGCACTGGACTGCGCGGCGAGCGAGTTCTACGAAGACGGCAAGTACAACCTGTCCGGCGAAGGCCAGGTGTTCACCGCTGAAGGTTTCGCTGACTACCTCAAAGGCCTGACCGAACGTTATCCGATCATCTCGATCGAAGACGGTCTGGACGAGTCCGACTGGGCTGGCTGGAAGATCCTCACAGACAAGATCGGCGAGAAGGTTCAACTGGTAGGCGACGACCTGTTCGTGACCAACACCAAGATCCTGAAAGAGGGCATCGATAAAAACATCGCCAACTCGATCCTGATCAAGTTCAACCAGATCGGCACCCTGACCGAAACCCTTGAAGCCATCCAGATGGCCAAGGCTGCCGGTTACACCGCCGTGATCTCGCACCGTTCGGGCGAAACCGAAGATTCGACCATTGCCGACCTGGCTGTGGGCACCTCGGCTGGCCAGATCAAGACCGGTTCGCTGTGCCGTTCCGACCGTGTTTCCAAGTACAACCAACTGCTGCGTATCGAAGAGCAGTTGAATGGCAAGGCCAAGTACAACGGTCGCTCCGAGTTCCGCGGCTAAGTTGTAAATGGTAAAAAGACACCGGATTGTGTCGGAAAAGTCGTGACAGCGATGGATTTGCCACTAATCTGATGCCTTATATGCACAAGCCTGGATCTTCCAGGCTTCGTGCTATCAGATGCTTCAAAGTTTTGGCGTGGCTGTCTTTTTTCACTGGATACCTGATATTCGATGCGCAGTCCTTACTGGTTGTTTCTCGTTTTGCTCTTGCTGCTGGCCGGTCTGCAGTACCGCCTGTGGGTGGGCAATGGCAGTCTGGCGCAGGTCGCCGAGCTGAATCAGCAGATTGCTGATCAACATGCCGAGAACGAAGGTTTGCTGGAGCGCAACCGAGTGATGGACGCTGAAGTCAGCGAGTTGAAAAAAGGCATGGAGACCGTTGAAGAGCGGGCTCGTCACGAGCTGGGCATGGTCAAGGACGGCGAAACCCTTTACCAGTTGGCCCAATGATCAATTCCCTTCCGGCCTTCTGGGCCGTGATTCCTGCCGCGGGCGTCGGTGCCCGAATGGCCGCGGACCGTCCCAAGCAATATCTGCAACTGGGCGGGCGCACAATTCTCGAACACAGCCTCGGCTGTTTCCTCGATCACCCGAGCCTCAGGGGTTTGGTGGTCAGTCTTGCGGTTGATGATCCTTACTGGCCGAACCTGGCGTGCGCGGGCGACTCGCGTATTCAACGGGTTGAGGGCGGGGCCGAGCGTTCCGTCTCGGTGCTCAATGCCTTGCTGCATTTGCATGCGCAGGGTGCCGATGACGAGGATTGGGTACTGGTGCACGATGCCGCACGGCCCAACCTGAGTCGCGAAGATCTCGACAAGTTACTTGATGAACTGGCAGATGACCCTGTGGGCGGTTTGCTTGCGGTGCCGGCCCGTGACACGTTGAAACGGGTCGACAAGCACGGCCGGGTGGTGGAAACCGTCGATCGCAGTGTGATCTGGCAAGCGTACACGCCGCAGATGTTTCGCCTTGGTGCGTTGCATCGGGCGTTGGCGGACAGTCTGGTGGCGGATGCGCTAATTACTGATGAAGCATCGGCGATGGAGTGGGCGGGGCTGAAGCCGCGCCTGATCGAAGGGCGGGCGGATAACCTCAAGGTCACCCGGCCGGAAGATCTTGAATGGTTGCGGCAGCGTTGGGCGAATCGCCGCTAAAAGATCAAAAGATCAAAAGATCGCAGCCTTCGGCAGCTCCTACATGGGTTCGCATGCCTTTGTAGGAGCTGCCGAAGGCTGCGATCTTTTGCTTTTCAACCTCGATATTCCGGCCGCTCAGCCAACCCCACCTTCAAAAAATCCACCAACTTGCGCACCTTCGGCGACAAATGCCGTTGTTGCGGATACAACGCCCACACCGCCGTATTCGGCGGCATATGTGCCTCCAGTAACGAAATCAGCGCGCCATTGTGCAAATGCTCGAGCACGTAATAATCCGGTAACTGACACAGCCCGACCCCCTGCAACGCCGCATCCAGCACCGCCTGCCCACTGTTGCAACGCCAGTTGCCCTGCACCCGCTGGGAAAATTCTCGCCCGTTCTGTTCAAGCTGCCAGATGTCCGAGCTGCCAATCAGGCAATTGTGTCGGCTCAGTTCCGACAAACTGTGTGGGCGCCCATACCTTTCCAGGTAGGACGGCGACGCGCACAGATACATGCGCCGTGGCGCAAGTCGGGTGGCGACCAAACGCGAATCCTGCAGACGACCCAGGCGAATCGCCAGATCCAGCCCTTCATGCACCAGATCGAGTTGGCGATTGCTCAGCTCGATATCGATGCGCAGCTGCGGATACAGTCCCATGAAGCGTGTGACCAGCGGCACGATAAACCGCTCGCCATAGGCCACCGCACAGGTCATGCGCAGCATGCCTTTTGGTTCGCTGGTCAGGTCGCCCACCGCGCGCAAGGCTTCCTCGCGACCATCCTGCAAGCGTTGGCAATGTTGCAGAAAGGTTTGCCCGGCCTCAGTCAGTGTCACGCGACGGGTACTGCGATAAAGCAGACGCGTCTGCAAACGCTCTTCGAGTCGGACGATTTGGCGACTGACGTGCGAGGAGGAAACCCCAAGACGTTCCGCGGCGGCGGTGAACTGGCTGCATTCGGCGACGGCAACAAACTCGTCGATGCCTTCCCAGCGATTTTCGGACATCAAGATTATCCCTGTATGGCAATAATGTTTTGCTTTTGTCAGGATTATTCATCAACTCGCGCTGAACTACACTGGCGGTCTGCTTTTTTATTCAATGGATTCACTGGAGAGTCAGCATGATCAAGTCGCGCGCCGCCGTTGCCTTCGAGGCCAAGAAGCCGCTGGAAATCGTAGAAGTCGACGTCGCCATGCCCAAGGCCGGCGAAGTATTGCTGCGCGTGGTGGCTTCCGGGGTTTGCCACACCGACGCCTACACCCTGTCCGGCGCTGACCCGGAAGGCATCTTCCCGTCGATCCTTGGTCACGAAGGCGGTGCCATCGTTGAGGCCATCGGCGAAGGCGTAACCTCGGTTGCCGTTGGCGATCACGTCATTCCGCTGTACACCCCGGAATGCGGCCAGTGCAAATTCTGCAAGTCGGGCAAGACCAACCTGTGTCAGGCGATTCGCGCGACTCAGGGTAAGGGCTTGATGCCAGACGGCACTTCGCGCTTTTCCTACAAGGGCGAAACGATTTTCCACTACATGGGTACTTCGACGTTCTCGGAATACACGGTGCTGCCGGAAATCTCCGTAGCCAAGATCTCCAAGGATGCGCCGCTGGAAAAGGTCTGCCTGCTGGGTTGCGGCGTCACCACCGGTATCGGTGCGGTGCTCAACACCGCCAAGGTCAAACCGGGTGACACCGTGGCCATCTTCGGCCTCGGCGGTATCGGTTTGTCTGCAGTTATCGGTGCAGTCAAAGCCAAGGCTGCGCGCATCATCGCCATCGACATCAACCCGGCCAAGTTCGAGATCGCCAAGCAGCTCGGTGCCACCGATTGCGTCAACCCGAAAGATTTCGATCGTCCGATCCAGGAAGTGATCGTCGACATGACCGATGGCGGCGTCGACTTCTCGTTCGAGTGCATCGGCAACGTGCAACTGATGCGTGCAGCGCTTGAGTGCTGCCACAAAGGTTGGGGCGAGTCGGTGATCATTGGTGTAGCCGGTGCCGGCCAGGAAATCGCTACCCGTCCATTCCAGTTGGTCACCGGCCGCGTCTGGCGCGGGTCGGCGTTCGGCGGCGTACGCGGCCGTACTGAGTTGCCAAGCTATGTCGAGATGGCGCAAAGCGGCGAGATCCCACTGGATACTTTCATCACCCACACCATGGGCCTGGAAGATATCAACAAGGCATTCGACCTGATGCACGAAGGCAAGAGCATTCGTACCGTCATTCATTTCTAAAAGCAGCGCCAAGCAGCAAGCTTCCAGCTGCAAGTCAGGGCGCTTTTGCCTTTTCTTGAAGCTCGAAGCTTGCCACTTGCAGCTGGGAGAATCCCATGAATCTGGAAAACATCTCCTGTCAGAAAAGTTTTGGCGGCTGGCACAAACGCTATCGCCACCGCTCCGACGTACTCGGTTGCGACATGGTGTTTGCCGTGTACTTGCCACCGCAGGCGGAGCAGGGCGGCAAACTGCCGGTGCTGTACTGGCTGTCAGGGCTGACCTGCACCGATGAAAACTTCATGCACAAAGCCGGCGCGATGCGCATGGCGGCTGAACTCGGGCTGATCATCGTCGCCTCGGACACCAGTCCGCGCGGTGCCGATGTACCCGGCGATCCGGATGGTGCATGGGATTTCGGTCTCGGTGCCGGCTTCTATCTGAATGCCACCCAGGAGCCTTGGTCGCGGCACTATCGGATGCATGACTATGTCGTGCAGGAATTGCCTTCGCTGGTTGAAGCGCATTTTCCCGCGTCCGACAAACGCAGCATCAGCGGCCACTCCATGGGCGGCCACGGTGCATTGGTCTGTGCGCTGCGCAACCCGGGGCGTTACCAATCGGTGTCAGCGTTTTCGCCGATCGCCAACCCGATGGATTGCCCGTGGGGCCAGAAGGCATTTTCGCGTTTTCTGGGCGAAGACCGTTCGAAGTGGAAGGAGTGGGATGCCTGCGCGCTGATCGCCGAAACGCATGAAAAATTGCCGCTGTTGGTCGATCAAGGTGATCGCGATGACTTTCTTGAAAAACAGCTCAAACCCGAAGCCCTGCAACAAGCGGCAAAACAGGCGGGTCATCCGCTGGAACTGCGCCTGCAACCGGGCTACGACCACAGCTATTTCTTCATCTCAAGCTTCATAGACGACCACTTGCAGCATCACGCACGCGCCCTGCGCGGTTAATGCAGGTAGAATCACGCCCTGACAAAAATCGGGGCGTTTTTTTTATGCGTATTGGCCACGGCTACGATGTGCACCGTTTCGCTGAAGGCGATTTCATTACTCTGGGCGGCGTGCGCATTGCACACGGCTTCGGGCTGCTCGCTCATTCCGACGGTGACGTCCTGCTGCACGCCTTGAGCGATGCCTTGCTCGGCGCTGCGGCGCTGGGTGATATCGGCAAACATTTCCCGGACACCGACCCGCAATTCAAGGGCGCCGACAGCCGTGCGCTGCTGCGTCATGTGGTCGCGCTGATCCACGCAAAAGGCTGGAAAGTCGGCAACGTCGACAACACCATCGTTGCCCAGGCGCCAAAAATGGCCCCGCATATCGAATCGATGCGCGCGTTGATCGCGGCGGATCTTCAAGTTGAGTTGGATCAAGTGAACGTGAAAGCTACCACCACCGAAAAGCTTGGCTTTGTCGGTCGCGAAGAAGGCATCGCCGTGCACTCCGTTGCCTTGTTGCTGCGCGCATGAATGAACTGCAATTGCTCGGCCCGCGTGCCTATGGTGAACCCCTCGGCACTGCGGTACTGAAAGCCATCGCTGAAGATTTTCAGGTGGATGAAGTCCTCGACATCCCGTTCAGCGGCGATGGCGAACATTTGTGGATCTGGGTCGAAAAGCGTGGCCTGAACACGGAAGAAGCGGCGCGGCGTATCGCCAAGGCTGCCGGTGTGCCATTGCGCACCGTCAGCTATGCCGGGCTCAAGGATCGTCAGGCCTTGACCCGTCAGTGGTTCAGCGTGCAACTGCCGGGCAAGGCTGATCCGGATTTGTCGGCGGCGGAAAACGACACGCTGAAGATCCTCAAGACCACTCGCCACAAGCGCAAGCTGCAACGCGGTGCGCACTCGGCCAACGGATTCACTTTGCGCCTGACCCAGTTCGCGGGCGACAAAGACGCGATTGAACAACGTCTGCAACTGATCGCCCAGCAAGGCATTCCCAATTATTTCGGCGCCCAGCGTTTCGGCCATGACGGCGGCAACGTCGTTGATGCGCGTGGGTGGGCGGCGCGCAAAGCCTTGCCGGAGCAGCGCAATGTGCGTTCGCGCCTGCTGTCGACGGCGCGCAGTTTTCTGTTCAATAAGGTGCTGGCGGCGCGTGTTGCCGATGGCACCTGGCAGCAAGCGCAGGTCGGTGATCTGCTCGCGTTCACCGACAGTCGCAGCTTTTTTCCGGCCGGTGAAGCTGAGTGCAGCGATCCGCGTCTGGCTATTCTCGATCTGCACCCGACTGGCCCGCAGTGGGGCGAAGGTGACTCGCCCACCGCAGGCGCTGTCCATGAACTGGAGCAGGGGATCGCCGCCGGTGAAGCCGAGCTGCGAGATTGGTTGATTCACGCCGGCATGAGCCACGAACGTCGCATCCTGCGGCTGCCCATTGGCGGGTTGACGTGGCATTATCCCCAGCCTGACATTCTGCAACTGGAATTCGTCCTCCCGGCCGGATGCTTTGCCACCGTATTGGTGCGCGAGCTCGTTGATCTGGTGCCGGTGGGGCAGACGGACAGCCCATGCGTATTCTGATTTCTAACGACGATGGGGTAACCGCACCCGGTCTCGCCGCGCTTTATGCTGCGCTGGCGGATTACACCGAATGCGTGGTTATCGCCCCGGAGCAGGACAAAAGCGGCGCCAGCAGTTCGCTGACGCTCGACCGTCCGTTGCACCCGCAATACCTGGCCAACGGCTTTATCAGCCTCAACGGCACCCCGACCGACTGCGTACATTTGGGCCTCAACGGCTTGCTGGAGCGCGAGGCGGACATGGTGGTTTCCGGGATCAACCTCGGGGCCAATCTGGGCGATGACGTGTTGTATTCCGGAACCGTCGCGGCAGCGCTCGAAGGGCGCTTCCTCGAACGTCCGTCGTTTGCCTTCTCGCTGGTCTCACGTCAGGTGGATAATCTGCCGACAGCGGCGTACTTCGCGCGCAAACTGGTCGAGGCCCACGCCGGGCTCGATCTGCCGCCGCGCACGGTGCTCAACGTGAACATTCCCAATCTGCCGATCGACCACATTCGTGGCATCCAGCTGACCCGTCTCGGCCATCGCGCCCGTGCGGCGGCGCCGATGAAAGTGGTCGATCCGCGCGGCAAGGCCGGGTACTGGATTGCTGCTGCCGGCGATGCCGAAGATGGCGGCCCGGGTACCGACTTTCACGCGGTGATGCAGGGTTATGTGTCGGTCACGCCGTTGCAGCTCGATCGCACCTTCAACGACGCCTTCAGAAATCTTGATGGCTGGCTGGAGGGACTGCGCTGATGGCCCGTGAACACGAAGACCGACTGCGCAGCGGGATCGGCATGACCTCTCAGCGCACCCGCGAGCGCCTGATTCAGCGTCTATATGAAGAAGGCGTGTCGAACGCCAAGGTGCTGGAAGTCATCCGCCGCACGCCGCGTCACCTGTTCGTCGATGAGGCGCTGGCCCATCGCGCCTACGAAGACACGGCGCTGCCGATCGGCAACAACCAGACAATTTCCCAGCCTTATATGGTGGCGCGCATGAGCGAGCTGCTGCTGGAGGCGGGGCCGCTGGATAAAGTGCTGGAGATCGGCACCGGGTCCGGGTACCAGACGGCGGTGTTGTCGCAACTGGTCGAACGGGTGTTCTCGGTGGAGCGCATCAAGGTGCTGCAGGATCGCGCCAAGGAACGCCTGGTCGAATTGAACCTGCGCAACGTGGTGTTTCGCTGGGGCGATGGCTGGGAGGGCTGGCCAGCGCTGGCGCCGTACAACGGCATCATCGTCACGGCCGTGGCCACTGATGTGCCGCAAGCGTTGCTCGATCAACTGGCACCGGGCGGGCGCATGGTGATTCCGGTCGGCGCCGGAGAAGTGCAGCAACTGATGCTGATCGTGCGTGAAGAACACGGCTTTTCCCGGCATGTTCTCGGTGCCGTTCGCTTCGTGCCTTTGCTCAATGGGCCACTGGCCTGAGCATTTGTTTGCAGGCGCTGAATTCCTTTCGTTCGCCCGGGTCTTACTCCGGCAGCGATGGTTTAAACGCAGCAGAGTGTCAACTTGCAAACGTGTGCGCGAAGCGATTTCGCTTCATTAAAGGTAAAGCCGATTCGGCCCGTTATACTTGCGACACCTCATGCCGACATCCGGCATTCCATTTTTCAGCCACCACAAAGGGAGCGGCGGGTGAGTCTCACAGTCATTGCGCAGCGTATGGGTAACACGAGCTTTCAGCGCCTGGTGACTGGCCTTGTCTTGAGCACCTTGCTGGTGGGTTGCTCCAGCACCAAATCAAACAATGTTCGCGTGGTCGATCGCAATAACGCAGTCGCCCAGCGACCTGTGGTAACGACCGGGCAATACGTAGTCCGTCCGGGCGATACGCTGTTTTCGATCGCATTTCGCTACGGCTGGGACTACAAAGCCCTCGCTGCCCGGAACAATATTCCTACGCCGTATACGATCCATCCGGGTCAGACAATTCGCTTCGATGGTCGCACCGGTTCAACGTCGACGGCCGTGGTGAGCAACGCCGGTTCTGCGCCTTCTTCGTCCAGTAAAACCACGGTAATCCGGCGCCAGGCAAATGGCACGACGACCACGACAACCACCGGTTCTGCGGGGGCTGC
This sequence comes from Pseudomonas sp. NPDC089741, assembly GCF_044748825.1. Classification (NCBI taxonomy): domain Bacteria; kingdom Pseudomonadati; phylum Pseudomonadota; class Gammaproteobacteria; order Pseudomonadales; family Pseudomonadaceae; genus Pseudomonas; species Pseudomonas sp. NPDC089741. The sequence continues at coordinate 11,665 of NZ_JBIVGT010000026.1, forward strand.
ACCGTCCGTCGCCAACAAGCCAGCGCCTGCTCCACTGCCTCCTGCCGGCCCAGCCCCGACCGGCTGGGGATGGCCATCTAATGGCATTCTGATTGGAAAATTCTCTTCAAACGGTAGTTTGAATAAAGGAATTGATATCGCCGGGGATTTGGGACAGCCTGTTTTAGCTGCGTCTGATGGGACGGTGGTATACGCCGGGAGTGGCTTAAGGGGCTACGGCGAATTAGTCATCATCAAACACAGCGAAACCTACGTCAGTGCCTACGGCCATAACCGCAGGCTGTTGGTTCGGGAGGGACAGCAGGTCAAGGTCGGACAGACAATTGCCGAAATGGGGTCAACGGGTACAGACCGGGTGAAACTGCATTTTGAGATTCGCCGCCAAGGTAAACCTGTAGATCCGCTGCAGTTCCTGCCAAGACGTTGATTTGTAAGCCAGCCTGTTCCGTCACGTAGAGGGGACAGGCTCCAGCGCTGCCAAGGATAAAGGCGTCGCTTGAGCTTGGGGTCGAACTCACCAAAGGACTATAACAATGGCTCTCAGTAAAGAAGTGCCGGAGTTTGACATCGACGATGAGGTTCTCCTTATGGAGACCGGCATCGATTCGGATTCTTCGATGTCGAATGATGAAGGGGCTGCTCCACCTTCCGTTCGTTCCAAATCCAAACACTCCGCTTCACTTAAACAACACAAGTACATCGACTACACGCGGGCACTTGATGCCACGCAGTTGTATCTCAACGAAATCGGCTTTTCCCCATTGCTCTCCCCGGAAGAAGAAGTTCATTTTGCGCGCTTGTCGCAAAGTGGCGATCCCGCCGGGCGCAAGCGCATGATTGAAAGTAACCTGCGGCTGGTGGTCAAAATCGCCCGGCGTTACGTCAATCGGGGGCTGTCGCTGCTGGATCTGATCGAAGAGGGCAACCTCGGATTGATCCGCGCGGTGGAAAAATTCGATCCCGAGCGCGGCTTCCGCTTCTCGACCTACGCGACCTGGTGGATTCGTCAGACCATCGAGCGCGCGATCATGAATCAGACCCGGACCATCCGGTTGCCGATCCATGTGGTCACGGTACGCGAGGGGGTCCGGCGGGCGGGTCGGGTGCGGTGGGCGGCGCGGGGGGGGTCGGGGGGGGGGGGGGGGGGGGGG
>NZ_JBIVGT010000026.1:12825-35979 GCF_044748825.1 Pseudomonas sp. NPDC089741
GAACCTTCACCCGAAGAAATCGCCAACCTGCTGGAAAAACCGGTGGGTGAGGTCAAGCGCATGCTTGGCCTGAACGAACGGGTTTCTTCGGTCGACGTCTCGCTGGGTCCGGATTCGGATAAAACCCTGCTGGACACTCTCACCGACGATCGTCCTACCGATCCATGCGAACTGCTGCAGGATGACGACCTGTCGCAGAGCATCGATCAGTGGCTGTCGGAGCTGACCGACAAGCAGCGCGAGGTGGTTATTCGCCGCTTTGGTCTGCGCGGCCACGAGAGCAGTACGCTGGAAGATGTAGGCCTGGAGATCGGCCTGACCCGGGAACGGGTGCGGCAGATCCAGGTGGAAGGCCTCAAGCGCCTTCGCGAGATCCTCGAGAAGAATGGCCTGTCGAGCGAGTCGCTGTTCCAGTAAGCGCCTCACACGACCGCCCGCAAAAAGCCCCGACTGGTTCGGGGCTTTTTGTTGCCTGTATTCCATGTAGGAGCTGCCGAAGGCTGCGATCTGTTGATCTTGCTTTTAAGATCAAAAGATCGCAGCCTTCGGCAGCTCCTACATGGCGAGGGTTTGTAGCCTTGCGGTGTAAGCCTTGGCTTACTGTTTCGTAAGTGTTCGTTATTTTTACACTGTGGCAGACGGTGATCGTTCTCAAGCTAAGTATTTAACTTGTTGATTCGTATATCTATTTTTTAATGTGAAGGGCTTATGACGGCGCTTTTCGGCTCGGAGTGCCGATTGCTCTCACCAGGGAAAGCTCTAGTATTCAGGTTGTGTCGACGGACAGACACGCCCTTCAAGGAAGAGGGGAACGGACATCGCAGGACGCGATTCATCAGGACGATGAAAAGGAATACAGGGAATAGGGAAAAAATGTGGGCGGGTCATACCGCCCCTTTTTTTGCCTGCAGAAAAGCAAAAAGGCCCGTAAGGGCCTTTTTATCGAGCGCGGGACAGATCAGCGTTCGAGGTCTTTGATCTTGCCTTTGACGCCATCCCACTCTTCGGCATCCGGCAGCGATTCTTTCTTCTCGGTGATGTTCGGCCAGATTTCTGCAAGATCAACGTTCAGTTGAATGAATTCCTGCATGTCCTCTGGAACTTCATCTTCGGAGAAAATGGCCACAGCAGGGCATTCTGGTTCGCACAGTGCGCAGTCGATGCACTCATCCGGGTGAATCACCAGGAAGTTCGGGCCTTCGTAAAAGCAGTCCACCGGACAGACTTCTACGCAGTCGGTGTACTTGCACTTGATGCAGTTGTCGGTGACGACGAAGGTCATTTCTAATTTTCTCCTCAGGCGGCGGCAGCGTTGCCCCTTCACGGTTGGGGTCGCCAGGTTCGGGAGCGATATCTGCTGGCCAGGCTATTAGCCAGCAGCATCCCAAACCGCGCGAGATTCTAACAGCTTGAAGCCGTTTGCGTTATATCCGCTTCTTCAGTGCTTATATCCGGTTCTTCAGGGCATAGAGCATTTCGAGCGCACGGCGTGGCGTCAGGTCGTCCAGATCCAGTTTAGCCAGCTCATCGAGCACCGGGTGCGGCAGACTGGCGAACATGTCACTTTGTTGCGGCGTTGCCGGTTTGCCCTTGGCAGCGGGTTTCGGCGCTTCATGCGGCAAAGCGGTTTCTTCCAGACGACTCAGGTGCTCGCGGGCACGCACAATCACTTCGCTCGGCACGCCGGCCAGTTGTGCCACCGCCAGGCCATAACTCTGGCTGGCAGGCCCCGGCAGCACGTGATGCAGGAACACGATGCGTTCGTTGTGCTCGGTGGCATTGAGGTGCACGTTGGCCACCAGAGGCTCGGCTTCCGGCAACACGGTCAGTTCAAAGTAGTGAGTAGCGAACAGCGTGTACGCGCGTAACTGAGCCAAACGTTCAGCCGCCGCCCACGCCAGCGACAGACCGTCGAAGGTGCTGGTGCCGCGGCCGACTTCGTCCATCAGCACCAGACTGCGCTCGGTGGCGTTGTGCAGAATGTTGGCGGTCTCGCTCATTTCGACCATGAAAGTCGAACGGCCACCGGCCAAGTCATCGCTGGAACCGATCCGGGTGAAGATGCGGTCGACCAGCGACAACTCGCAACTGGCCGCCGGAACGAAACTGCCAATGTGCGCCAGCAGCACGATCAACGCGGTTTGGCGCATGTAGGTGGATTTACCGCCCATGTTCGGGCCGGTGATCACCAGCATGCGCGTGTTGTCATCAAGGCTCAGATCGTTGGCCACGAACGGCGTGGTGAGGACTTGCTCGACCACCGGGTGACGTCCCTGGGAAATGCGCATGCACGGCTCGCTGACGAAACGCGGGCAGTTCAGGTCAAGGTTCAGCGCGCGCTCGGCAAGGTTGCTCAGCACGTCGAGTTCGGCCAGCGCGCCGGCGGTGTCCTGCAACGGTGGCAACTGGCTGATCAGATCTTCCAGCAGCGCTTCATAAAGCATCTTCTCGCGGGCGAGGGCGCGGCTCTTGGCCGACAGCGCCTTGTCTTCGAACTCTTTCAGTTCCGGGGTGATGAAACGCTCGGCGCCTTTGAGGGTTTGCCGACGGATGTAGTCTGCCGGCGCTGACTCGGCCTGCTTGCTCGGCAACTCGATGAAGTAGCCGTGAATGCGGTTGTAACCGACTTTCAGGTGGCTCAGGCCGGTGCGGGCCTTCTCGCGGGCTTCGAGATCGATGAGGAACTGGCCGGCGTTTTCGCTCAGCGATTGCAGCTCGTCGAGTTCGCTGTCATAGCCGGTTTTCAACACGCCGCCGTCACGGATCACCGCTGGCGGGTTGTCGATGATGGCTTTTTCCAACAGCGCCGCCAGTTCCGGATAAGTGCTGGTGATTGTCGCCAAACCTTGCAGGTGCGGCGCTTCCAGATCGGTCATCGCCACTTGCAGCTCAGGCAGGGCGCCGAGCGCATCACGCAGGCGCGCCAGGTCACGAGGACGAGCATTACGCAGACCGATACGCGCCAGAATCCGCTCGATGTCGCCGATTTCCTTGAGCTGCGGTTGCAGTTTTTCGAAGCGGTAGCGGTCGAGCAGGCAAGTGATCGAGGTCTGGCGCGCCAGCAGCACGGTCAGATCGCGCAACGGCCGGTTCAGCCAACGGGTCAGCAAACGGCTGCCCATGGCGGTCTGGCAGCGGTCGACCACCGATTGCAGCGTGTTGTCGCGGCCACCGGCCAGGTTGGTGTCGAGTTCCAGGTTGCGGCGGCTCGCGCCGTCGAGCACCACGGTGTCGTCGAGACGTTCATGGCGCAGGCTGCGCAAATGCGGCAGGGCGGTGCGCTGGGTTTCCTTGGCGTAAGCCAGCAGGCAACCGGCAGCGCCGATGGCCAGGGTCAGGTTCTCGCAGCCGAAACCTTTGAGGTCTTGAGTGGAGAATTGCTGGCAGAGGCTCTTCAGTGCCGAATCACGCTCGAAATCCCACGGTGCGCGACGACTGACGCCACGGCGTTTTTCCGCCGGCAGGTCTCGTGGCCAGTCATCCGGGATCAGCAACTCGACCGGGTTGATCCGCTCCAGTTCCGCCAGCAGATTTTCCCAGCCTTTGATTTCCGACACGCTGAAGTTGCCGCTGGTGATGTCCAGCACGGCCAGGCCGAACAGACGCTCGTCACCCAGCAACGCGGCGATCAGGTTGTCGCGGCGCTCATCGAGCAGCGCCTCATCACTGACCGTACCCGGCGTGAGGATGCGCACCACCTGACGATCAACCGGGCCCTTGCTGGTGGCTGGGTCACCAACCTGCTCGCAAATCACCACGGACTCGCCAAGCTTGACCAGTTTCGCCAGATAGCCTTCCGCCGCGTGATAAGGAATCCCGCACATCGGAATCGCCTGCCCCGCCGACTGCCCACGCGCCGTCAACGTGATGTCGAGCAACTTGGCCGCCTTCTTCGCGTCTTCGTAGAAGATCTCGTAGAAGTCGCCCATGCGGTAGAACATCAGCTGATCCGGGTGCTGGTTCTTCAGGCGCCAGTACTGCTGCATCATCGGGGTGTGGGAGGACAGGTCGGAGACGGCTTTATTCATCGGATTGTCAGGAAACTCGTTGAAATGTGTGGGGCAAAAGCGTGGCGTTGGCCGGGCTTTTCCGCGATGGGCGCAAGATTACCATGGGCAGTCCACAGGACGCAGGTGCGAGGGCTGGGTGACAGCTTTCTGCATCAAAAACGCTGGTTATGCACAAAATATGCAAATCAGCATTTGTCTTAATAAAAAACTTCAAGCACTATGCGCGTTATGCAAAAACGCAACGTATCTACCGTCTTAAGAGCATTGCTCGATCAACACGGGATCTCCCCCACGGAGCTTCACCGTCGTACCGGCGTGCCGCAATCCACGCTCTCGCGAATTCTCAGCGGGAAGATCGTCGATCCTTCGGATAAACACATTTCGAAGATCGCCGAATACTTCGCCGTGAGCACCGATCAATTGCGCGGCCGCGCGGATGTCGCGTCTTCGGCTGCTGTCACGCGCGATGACGTGCACGCGGAACTCAAGGACATAATGCTGTGGGACGACGATACCCCTGTCGATGACGACGAGGTATCGGTGCCGTTTCTTCGCGAGGTTGAATTGGCAGCAGGATCAGGAAGATTCGTCATTGAAGAGAGCGAGCGCTCTAGCCTGCGCTTCGGCAAGCGCAGCCTGCGCCATAATGGTGTGCAGTTCGACCAGGCCAAATGCGTGACAGTGCGCGGCAACAGCATGTTGCCGGTGTTGCGTGATGGCGCCACCGTCGGCGTCAACGCAGGCAAGTGCGGCATCGGCGACATCATCGATGGCGACCTCTATGCGATCAATCACAATGGCCAGCTGCGCGTGAAGCAACTCTATCGCCTGCCGACCGGCATTCGTTTGCGCAGCTTCAACCGCGATGAACATCCGGACGAGGACTACAGCTTCCAGGAAATCCAGGAAGAACAGATCGTCATCCTTGGTCACGTCTTCTGGTGGGGCATGTACGCCCGCTAACCAGACCTCCTTCAGATAAAACCCGCCCTTCGGCGGGTTTTTTTTCGCCTCCAGCAAATCGCCAGGCCCTTGCATACTGGGGCTTTCATGCGTTTGCGCATTTCTTGTGCATAAATAAATGCATTTACGCATTGACTGTATATGCATCCATGCATATCCTTGCCACCAAGCCGCTCGACAAAGCGGCTGGAAACGAAAGCTCTTTAGTTCCACAAGAACAGGCAGCGATGAACCGGCCTCAACGGTTCAGAGGGTTGGCAACTGACCCGGGTGTGCAGCGTAAAGCACCAGAAGCAGTTATCCGGCGGGCAGGGACCGCGGTCGGAAAAACAATCTGAATGGACTCGTACCGCGCCAGTAGCGCCGAAAAGTCAGCTTCCTTCTTGAACACAGGATTTGAAGGAAGGCGAAGGAGTGCATTACTGAAAAGCCCGGTGCCTCACCGGGCTTTTTGGAATGCCTGTCTTACTGCTTCACAACCGCCCACCTCAAATGACAACACATTCAGGAGTATCAAATGAATCTCTATGCACTGGTTGAATACAGCAAGGTCGTTCAGTTGAAAGAAAGCAACGTCAGTCCGGATGCACCTGCTTCGCCCACGTCCGCTTGGGTAGATGTCACCGGAAATACAGAAATACGCGTTGGTTGGGGAGCGGCCTTCAACGGAGTCTGGACATTCACACCCCCAACAGATGAAGACTTGCGTAACGAAGCCGAACAACAGAAATGGCAATTGCTGAATGTCGCCGCCAACTGGCTACTGCTCAACTCGCTTCAGTTCAAAGTTGATCTCGGTATCGCGACAACGGAAGACCAGGCTCGTTTGCTGACTCACAAGCAGTATTGCATTGACGTCAGCGACATTGATAAGCAACCGGGTTACCCGGCAAACATCGTCTGGCCGGTAGCGCCGTACTGACAAACACACCAAGCCACTTCGTTCAAGAATTAGCCAAAAGGAAATTTGATGAATCGTTATGCACTCACAATTACGGCCATGGGTTACACCGTGGTTCTACAACTGGTGGACATTGATGGCGAGGCGCCAGCCGTACCGGGAGGAGAACCAACTGCTTCATGGCGCGATGTCACCGGTAACGAAACCGTTCAACCGGGAATGAAACTGGTGTGGGGGCCTTCCGGAAATGAATTTGCTGAAACGACGGTCCAGGAGCAGCAATTGTTTACGAGCGGTCGCATAGAACTTCGGTTGGACGACGCAACACGCTGGCTGAAATTCAACCCTTTGCAATACAAGTTGGATCTCGGTATCGCCACTGCGGCTGATGAAGCGACATTGGTAGCCTACAAGCAGTACTTCATCGCTGTCGGCGATGTAAAAAACCAGAACACATTTCCAACCATCAACTGGCCGGCCGCGCCCTTCTGATCGCCACTTTCAAAGCTTGTCTGTGGGAGCGCATTACTGAAAAGCCCGGCCACAGCGCCGGGCTTTTCGGAATGCCTACCTCAAGAGAAACCGATTGAACCCAACACACACCATTCATCCATCACACCAGGAGGCGTGACATGACAAACGAGCAACAAGCGTTGGCGGACATGCCGATCTGGCTGGTCATCCTCCTTGCCGTTGTCGGCGGGGTGTCCGGCGAAATGTGGCGCGCCGACAAAGAGGGCGCCCGTGGCTGGCCGCTGGTACGGCGTCTGGCATTGCGCTCCGGCGCCTGCATGATCTGCGGCGTGTCGGCGATCATGCTGCTGTATGCCGCCGGCATGTCGATCTGGGCAGCCGGCGCCTTCGGCTGCCTCACCGCGATGGCCGGGGCCGACGTCGCCATCGGTCTGTACGAACGCTGGGCCGCCAAGCGCATCGGCGTTTGCGAAGTTCCTCCGCGCGATTCGCCGACCGATCCATGATTCCCGCAAAGAGAAACGCTGAATATGAATGACGAAGATCTGGCCGCAATCAATCAATTGGTTGCGGCGCTGCAAATCCAGTCCGACAGTCAGACGGCATTGAGTGCCTCCATTCGATTGTTGGCGCAAAGCAACCAGGCACTGGTCGATTTGATCAAGAGTCGAGAGCCGGATCCCAACGCACCGTCCTACCTGGACGGTACACCTGCACCCTGACTGAACGCCGCTCGCAACGCCGAGACAGGTCCATCCGAGTAATACCCTCAACCCCGCTATTGCGGGTTTTTTTGTTCAATGGAGAACGCCAGATGTCGATTCTTACCCAAGGTACTCAAATTTTCGCCCTTGTTCCGCCAGCCGCAGGCACCGGCCCTTACACCGTACTGGAAATCGAACACGCCACTTCGTTCGATCCGGGCGGTGCCCCTGCAGAACAGATTGAAGACACCAGTCTCAACGCTGAAGAGCGCACCTATAAAAAAGGTCTGCGCACACCCGGTACCGCCAGCCTCGGCCTCAACGCCGACCCGACCAACGCTAGCCATATCCGTCTGCATCAATTGTCGGAAGCCGACGGTGATACCGGCATCAAATGGGTTGTGGGCTGGTCGGACGGCAAAGGTGTAGCGCCAACGGTGAATGCTCAGGGCAATGACTTCGAATTGCCAGCCACCCGTACCTGGTTCGCCTTCGACGGTTATGTGTCGGACTTCCCGTTCAACTTCGCCCTCAATACCGTGGTCACTACCACTGTCACTATTCAGCGTACCGGCGGTTCCGCCTGGATCAAGAAAGCCTGAGAGACGCCATGAACCTCAAACAACTGAAAGCCAAGGGCGGCATTGTCGATGGGCAGCCGATCAGGAAAGAGGTGAGCTGGACTCACTATGATGGCGAGTCGGGCAAGGAAATAACCGATACGTTCGTTCTGCATGTCCGCCGCCAATCGTTCGGTGTCATCGAGCGTCTGTTCGCTCAAGGCGAGAACGAGCAAAGCCGCAACGCGAGTTACATCGCCGCGTCGGTTTCGTTAGGCGCGGATGGTTCGGAAGCGCTGTCCTTTGATGACGCCTACAACCTTGAACCGTCTTTAGGGTTCTTATTGCTCAACGCAGTCAATGAGGTGAATGGCACCGGTGGGCATTCAACAAAAAACTGACCGCCGCCGATGAGTTCTGGCACGAGTTGGTGCTGAACGGAGTCGGCGGCCGGACGATTGCCGAAGCCAAGGAGCGCATGACCTATCATGAAGCTCTGGCTTGGGGTCGCTATATCGATAGATATGGTTCGCTACATACCGGCAGGCGGCTGGAGGCGAGTAGCGCGATGGTTGCGCTACAGACCCACCGACTGGGCGGCGGCCTGGCGGAACTGCTGGACTTCATGCCGCATGAGCAGCGTCAAGGGTTATCCCTTGAGCTCGCGATTGAGCAATGGCGATAGGCAGACAACTACATGACCCGTTTCGGCGGGTTTTTTTATAGCCCGGAGAAATGCACATGGCAGTTACTTCCTCAGCGGGTTTGACGCCGAACCTGGACGGCCTTGAACAAGCCTGGACTCAGGCGTCACGAATTACTGAACAAAAGCTGCGCCAAATGCAAAAGCAGATCGAGGATGCAGCGAAAAAAATTGGTGTGACGTTACATGCATCGGCCAGTTCGATTGCCCAAGCCAATGTCGCCACCTACGTCGATGTTCAAGAACAAGCCAGCAAGCGAACCAACTATTCAGACGATTTCGACAAGTTGCGCAGTAATGGTGCTCTTGCTGCCGCGCAGCTCGGAATTGGGTCGCGGGAAAGTGAGCGTGCGAAAGCGTTGAATGACATCGACCAGAAATATGCGTTGGCACGCAAGGCGCTGGACACGCCCACGGCGGGAGGCATTGCGCCTCAGGAAGGTGCCGATTACAGCGCGAAGCTCGGCGAGTTGAAAACCGAACACGAGCAGATGACTCTTCAGGTTCAAAGCAACTACGAGGCGATGACCGAGGCTCAGGGTAACTGGATCAACGGGGCCACTTCGGCCTGGGATGATTACCTGACCAGCTCCAACAATGTTGCAGCCAAATCCAAGGCAGTGTTTACCAATGCGTTCAACACCATGGGCGATGCGGTTTCGACATTTGCGCTGACAGGCAAGTTTTCGTTTTCCGATTTTGCCAAATCAGTGCTTGGAGACATGGCCAAACTGGCGGCTCAGACAGCGATGTCCAAAGGTCTGAGTTCGTTGTTCGGTCTGGTCGGAACGGCGGCGACGTCGCTGTTTGGTGGTGGTAGCGCACCTGGGGTAACGACCGCCAGAGTAGGGGCGGACACCACCCTATTCAACCCGGCTTTATCGCTTGGGTCGGATTTCAGATACACCGGATTCGCCAAGGGTGGTGCCTTTACAAACGGCGTTGCCACGGGGCCGATCCTGGCGCCGATGGCCATGTTTGGCGAAGCCGGAGCAGAAGCCATCATGCCGCTCAGTCGAGGTTCCGATGGCTCCCTCGGCGTGCAGGTGCAGGGTGGCGCATTGGGCGGTAACAGCAACCATCAAGTAGTCATCCAGCAAACCATCAATGTAGGTGACAGTTCGGGGGGGAGCGTAGCAGGCGACATGAACTCGCAAACCGTCGCCAAGGCCTACGCCGGTGCCGCCAAACTGGGTGCCGCCGAACAGATTGCTCGTGACCTTAAACCGGGTGGGCAGATCTGGTCCGCCATCAACGGCCGCTGACGATCAGCGGCTGCAACCACTCACGCCCGGAGGAAACATGAGCACGGAAACATTCAGCTGGCTTCCAAAAGTAGAGCCCGTCGGCAATGTCGAGTTTCGCCTCAAATCGGCGAAGTTTGGTGATGGCTATCAACAAGTGGCCGAAGACGGCATCAACAACAAAACACAATCCTGGCCGCTGACCTTCGTCGGTGACGAGGTGCGGATCAGATCCATTGTGCAGTTTCTTGATCGTCACGCCGGAGCCGTGCCTTTTTACTGGACGGCACCGTTGAGCGAGCCTGCCCTCTATCGCTGCAAAGGTTATCAACCGACTCCGATGGGCGCAGGTCTCTATACCTTGGTAGCCACCTTCGAGCAGGCATTTCACCCGTAAACCGGGATACGCCTGACGCCAAAACCACCCTGCCTTGCGCGGGGTTTTCTTTGCCCGGAGATTTAAATGTCCATTACTGCAGATATCCAGGCGCTGGAACCGGGTGCCTGGGTCGAGCTGTTTGAGCTCGATGCGACCAGCCTCGGAGCCGAGTTATATCGCTTCCATGGTTATCCACAGCAGGCCTCGATTTTCTGGCAAGGCCTGGAGTATTCACCCTGGCCCATTCAGGCCGAAGGCTTTGAGATGACCGGGCAGGGCACACAACCGACTCCATCGCTTTCGGTTGGTAACGTCGGTGGTTTCATCACTGCTCTGGTGTTGTATTTCGATGATCTGGTCGGGGCGCGGCTGATCCGTCATCGCACGTTGGGCAAGTACCTCGATGGTCAGCCTGAAGCCGATCCCGAAGAAGAACTGCCGCCAGATGTCTGGTTTATCGAGCGCAAGGTCAGTGAAGACAGTGAAGTGGTGAAGTTCGAACTCGCCAGTGCACTGGACTTCAACGGCGTACAACTTCCGCGTCGGCAAATCGTTGCCAATGTCTGCTGGTGGCTCAGTTGTGGTGGTTATCGCGGTCCGTACTGCGGCTACAACGGCGGCCCCGTGGCGGACGCCAATGACGTAATCGTCAGCGACGCGGCCAGGGACAAGTGCGGAGGACGCCTGAGCAGTTGCAAGCTGCGTTTTGGCGAAAACAATCCACTGCCATATGGCTCGTTTCCGGCGGCGGGTCTGATTCGGAGCTGATCATGAACAAGACCACACTGGCCGCCATCGAGCGTCATGCCATCGCGCAGTATCCCGACGAATGCTGCGGTTTGCTGATTCGCGAGGGACGCAAACAGCGTTATGTGCCGTGCCGCAATACTGCGACGACGCCCAGTGAACACTTTCGTCTGGCACCACAAGACTACGCGGCGGCCGAGGAGTGCGGCGAGATCCTCGCCGTCGTTCACAGTCATCCGGATTATCCGGCGACGGCCAGCGAGGCAGACCGGGTTTCTTGTGAGGCCTCTGGGTTGCCTTGGCACATTCTCGAAGTGCGCAAGGATGATGCGGGACGGGTTTGCAAGGGTGAACTGGTCACCATCACACCCAGTGGATATCTGGCGCCCTTGATTGGGCGCGCATTCGTCCACGGGGTACATGATTGCCTGAGCATCATTCTCGACTATTACCGACGAGAAATGGGTATCGAACTCGGTGACTACGACCGCGAGGACGGCTGGTGGGACAAAGGCGCAAATCTCTATCTGGAGAACCTGCCCGCCGCGGGTTTTGAACAGGTCAGCCAATTGCAGCAGGGCGATATCGTGCTGATGCAGATTCGTTCGCCGGTGCCCAACCATGCCGCCATTTATCTTGAAGATGGCGTACTCAAGACTGAGCCTGATCACTTCCCCGCGCCCGGTTCAATCCTGCATCACCTTTATGGGCGAGACAGCCGGCGCGATACCTATGGCGGATATTGGGCAGAAGTGACGGTGAGCTGTTGGCGGCATCAATCGAAAATTTCTCATCATCAGCCCCCTGACTCAATGACTGAAACCTGACTGGAGGTCTTCTCCTGGAGCTGTGAAATGCATCAGCAAAAACTTAGGACTATTCGCCTTTACGGCACCTTGGGTGCCAGTTTTGGTCGCGTGCACCGGCTGGCTGTGAACAACGCCGCGGAAGCCATTCATGCCTTGTGCATTCTGGTTCCGGGGTTCGAGCGCTTTCTGATGGAGTCCCGGGACCGGGGGCTTACGTACTCGATTTTCCTGGGCCGCGACAACATTGGCCAGGACCGGCTCAAAGTGCCGAGTGGCGCACTTGATATTCGTATTGCACCGATGGTTATTGGCAGCAAGCGAGCGGGCTCATTGCAGACGGTTGTCGGTGTCGTATTGATCGCCGCAGCAACATTTTTCACCGGTGGTTTTGCTGGTATTGCCGCTGGTGGTACCTGGGGAGCAGTGGGGTCTGTAGGCATATCCATGGTGATTGGGGGCGTCATGCAGATGCTTTCTCCACAAGCCAAAGGCCTGGGCGCCCAGGACGGCCCTGCCAATCGAGCCAGCTACAGTTTCAACGGCCCCACCAATACCAGTGCTCAAGGCAACCCGGTGGGCCTGCTTTACGGCCAGGCCATTGTCGGCAGCGCAGTGATCAGTGCCGGGATCTACGCGCAGGATCAACTGTAGCGAGCGGCTTTTTACTGCCGGAGAAATCTATGGCAATGCAAACAGATCAACAAAAAATTCAGACGGTCCTGTTATCCGGATCCCTGGCGCGATTGTTTGGGCGCAAGCATCGTGTGACAACTTCCGGCGGGTTTCGGGATGTCATGGGTTACTTCAAGCAGTTCTCCGGTTTCGAAAGATACATGAACGAAAGCGCTGGCAAAGGGCTTCGGTTTGCGCTGTTCAATGGTCGGGAAAATCTTTCGCAAGATGAACTGGGTAAGCCTACCGGCAAAGAGGTGCTGCGAATTGTGCCGGTCATTGCAGGATCAAAGCGCGCGGGATCACTTCAAACCATTGTCGGCAGTGTGATGATCGCTGCCGCATTCGTACTGTCGTTTACGCCATTCGCCGGTGCTTCACCTTTTCTGTATCAAATGGGAACCGCGATGGTGATCGGTGGTGTTTTGCAAATGCTGTCCCCCCAAGCTAAAGGCCTGGGGGCTCAGGACAGCCCCGCCCATCGCGCCAGCTACAGCTTCAACGGCCCGGTCAACACCAGCGCCCAAGGTAATCCGGTAGGTCTGTTGTATGGCCAGTTGGTCGTCGGCAGTTCCGTGATCAGCGCAGGTATCTACGCGCAGGATCAACTCTAGCGTTCGATCTTTTATTGACGTCCACCCAACCCGCCCTGTGCGGGTTTTATTTCGCCTGAAGGAAAGCCATGACTGACCTCATTCTCGCTGGCAGCAAAGGTGGCGGCGCCAAGCCGCGCCCCTCCGTGGAGGCGCCAGACAGCCTGCAAAGCACGGCTTACGCTCGTATCCTCGATCTCGTCAGCGAAGGCGAGATTGTCGGTCTGAAAAACGACGCCCGCTCAGTGTTTCTGGATGAAACACCGCTGGCCAACGACGACGGTAGCCTGAACTTCAATGGCGTCACGCTGGATGTTCGTACCGGTAGCCAGGATCAGGCACATATCCCCGGTTTTCCCGCAGTGGAAAACGAGACGGTCGCAGCGGTCGAGTTGCGTAGTGATCAACCGTGGACCAAGGCCTTTACCAACCTGCAATTGTCGGCTGTGCGGATTCGTCTGGCGGTGGCGCGACTGGCGCAGACCAACACCAGCAACGGCGACACTAACGGTTATACAGTCAAATACGCGATCGATCTGGCCACCGATGGCGGTGCCTTCGTCGAAGTGCTGACGTCTGCGTTCAGTGGCAAAACCACCACCAAGTACGAGCGATCGCACCGTATCGATCTGCCTGCGGCCAAAAGTGGCTGGACCGTGCGAGTACGCCGGTTGACCCCCAATTCCACCAGCGGCGCCATTGCCGACACCACCAGTGTCGAATCGAGTACTGAGGTGATCGACGCCAAGTTGCGCTATCCCGGCTCGGCGATCATCGGTTTGCAATTTGATGCTTCGCAGTTTCAGTCGATTCCTTCACGTTCGTTTGAATTGCTCGGACGAATCATCCGGGTGCCCGGCAACTACGATCCGCAGAGCCGCACGTACAGCGGCATTTGGGACGGTACGTTCAAATCGGCCTGGACCGACAACCCGGCGTGGATTTACTACGATTTGCTGCTGCATCCGCGTTATGGCCTGGGCCATTTGCTCAATGCCGGTCAGGTGGATAAATGGGAGCTGTACCGCATCGGTCAGTATTGCGACCAGCCAGTCTCCGACGGCAAGGGCGGGACTGAACCGCGCTTCACCTGCAACCTGTATTTGTCGGTGCGTGCCGATGCCCTGAAGGTTTTGCAGGATCTGGCGACCACGTTTCGTGGCATGTCGTATTGGGGGGCGGGCTCGGTCATGGCAGTGGCCGACATGCCGGAAGACCCGGTGTACACCTACTCCAACGGCAACGTCATTGATGGCAAGTTCGTCTATGGCGGGTCGGCGAAAAAGACCCGGTTCACCGTGGCGCTGGTCAGTTGGAATGATCCGACGGACTTCTACCGGCAGAAGGTTCAGTACGTCGATGATGCTGATGGTATCGCTCGCTATGGTGTACAGCAGACGGAGATCACTGCGACCGGTTGTACGTCTCAGGCCCAGGCCCAACGCATTGGTAAGTGGGCACTGCTGACCAATCGCCTGGAAACTGAAAGTGTCACTTTCTCGGTCGGTCTGGACGGGACGCTGGCGCGTCCGGGGCAAATTATCCGTGTGGCTGACAACGACCGTGCCGGCCGACGGATTGGTGGTCGCCTGCGTGGTGCAACACTCGATACGCTGACCCTGGATGCCCACGTGACCGCCGAAGCTGGCGATACTCTCACCTTGGTCATGCCGACCGGCAAAGCCGTATCACGTGTGATCAAGTCAGTGAGTATCAGTGGCGAGGCGCAGCGTGTGGTCCTTACTCAGCCTTTGAGCGAGTTGCCGCCGGCGCAGTCGATGTGGGCCATTGATTCCGTTTCTCTGGCTGCACAGCAATTTCGCGTGTTGTCGATTGCTGAAGACTTCACCGACACTGAAATCAAGTACAGCATCAGCGCCGTCAAACATGTGCCGAGCAAGTACGGCGCAATCGACAACGGCTCCCGCATCGAGCGCCCCCCTGTCACGGTCATACCGCCAGGCGTTCAGGCGCCGCCGACTTCAGTCACGATCAGCAATAACCACTTCGTCGATCAGGGCAGTGCAGTCGGTGTGATGACCATCGAGTGGGCGCGCCCGGCCAACGCCATTGCATATGAAGTTTACTGGCGCAAGAACGACAGTGAATGGGTGTATGCCGGTCGAACCGGCGGTTCGTCGATGGAGGTACGCGGCATTTATGCCGGGCGTTACGTGGCCAAAGTGCGAGCCATCAACGCGCTGGACATCGGTTCGATCTATGCGACTTCGGTGGAAACGCAACTCTCCGGGAAAACCACGCCACCGCCTTCAGTGACGTTCCTCAAGGCTGACAGCCTGCTGTTCGGTATCGGCCTGAAGTGGGAGTTTCCGGCGGGCGCTGAAGACACGCAGCGAACCGAAATCTGGTACGGGCCAACGGCAAATCTTGAAGCCGCTACCAAGCTGGCCGACCTGGCGTATCCGCAAAGTGATTACACGATGCAGAGCCTGTTGGCCGGTTCGTCGTTCTTCTTCTGGGCGAGGCTGGTCGATCGTACGGGCAATATCGGGCCGTGGTATCCGACTGGCAACGGGGTGCTGGGGCAAGCCAGTTCGGAGGCTGGACCGATTCTCGACATGCTCGCGGGCAAGATCTCGCAGACCGAACTGGGGAAAGATCTGCTCGGTGAAATCGAGAAAATTCCCGGTTTGCAAAGTCGGGTTGATGCCCTGGATGAAAGCTATGATCCGACGAGGACATATGCGAAATATGCCGTCGTCCGTCAGGGCGATCGCTTGTATCAGGCCAAGGCGCTGGTCCCCGTCAATCTGCCACCGCCGAACGCCGAGTATTGGGTCGATGTAGGGCAAACGGTCGAGACTGCCACTGGACTGGTTCAGCAGGTCGGGACCAACACCGCTGATATCAATAAGATCGATGGCGCACTGACGGCTCAGGCTGCTGCATTCCAGGCGCTGCGCGCCGCATCGCGAGATGATAACGGTGAAGGCGAGTTGGCAGATGCGCTCAAAGGGTGGACCAGTACGGCGGCCATCGCCGTCGAAAGCAGTGTCAGGGCGTCGCAGAATGAGGCCACGGCGCAGCGTCTTTCAACCGTTGAGGTCACCACTGATCTGAACACGGCAATTGTCACTTCGCTCGAAAAAGCGGTGACAACCACTAACGCTGCGACAGCCTCGAAAATTGACCAGTTGACCGCACAGGTCGGGCAAAACAGTGCGACCGTGAGGGAGACCGCAACTGCACTGGCGGATACCAGCGGTAAGTTGTCGACTTTGTGGTCGGTGAAAATGGACACGACTGCAGGTGGCCAGAAATATGCGGCGTCGTTCGGCCTAGGTCTTCAGGTTGATCCATCCGGTGTTTCATCGCAGTTCGTCGTGCGTGCGGACACCTTCATGTTGTTAAACCTGGCCAAAGGCACGCCGACTTCACCGTTCACGGTCGCTGGTAATCAGACGTTCATCAATTCCGCTTTCATCCAGGACGGCACGATCACAAACGCAAAAATTGGCAATGTCATCCAATCCACGGCATTAGCCAACAATGGCACTCCCATCTGGACGCTGGACAAGGGCGGACGATGGACGGTGGTGGATCAGGCCGGCACGGTTCGGGTTGAAATGGGGATGCTCTCAACATGACATTCGGATTTAGAACGTTCGACGCGCAGGGAAGAATATCCATTGATGTGACTGATCGGGCACTGAGAGTCATTCACTCGATGCCCGTAAAGTTTGCCGATTCTGGAACTTTTGCTTTGCCTGGTTTCAACTCAAACAATGCAACTGCCTATGTGGTCGGCAACGAGGTCAATAAGCGTCCGGTGTGGGCATTTATGCGCGATGGCTATGTCGAGTGGGGATTCTACGGGTGGTGGAGCAATGCTTACCACACCGCCGGAACACTCTATGTGGTAGCGAAATCATGAGTAATTTTGGACTGCTTGTGCGTAATGCTGGCGGCGCGACCATTATCGACAGCAAGTTCCATAATCTTGGAATTTTGCTGGAGCAAAACATAGCGGTCAGTACGAGTGCCGTGTATCAGTTGGCCTTTCCATATCCGGTGACCTCGGCAGCTCCGCCCATTCTGGCTGTCAGGGCATGGGACAATCCTGCGCTGTTCTATGACAGCGTCCAGTATCTGGGCGGGCCGGGAAATTGGACCGGAGCGGTATTGACCTTTATTGGTAACGGCGGACATACATCCCAGAACATTGCCATACGCGTTTATGCCTATAACCTTCGTTCCGTCAGCGGTTATGGAATGCGCGTGCGTAATGAACGCGGGGAAGTCGTGTTTGATTCTCTGCTTCGCCCTCCTGTCTTTGAAAGAGAGTTGGGGGGCTCTCCCCAGGATTGGATACTGGTCTCCGGACAGCCGATCGCGGGTGCTGCACGCATGGATATCTATCGTCCCGCTTCATGGATCACCAGCTCGAATACCTATCTGGCTGTCGGAATGGCGCTTGATGTCGAGCTGGGGCAAGTGGCAGTCAATGGCGTGACAGTCAACGCGATCACTTATATTCGATGGGGGTTCGCTGCCAATGGCGAACCCAGATTGATGCTCGATTCACGTACCGGCTTCACTACGAATTATCCGGGGATTCCCCAAGCTATCTACTATTCGATGCCGGCCATTCCGATTATCAAAGAATAGCAGTCCCTTGCTTGATAGGCGGACACGTATGTCTTTTGTCCGGTCGTTGCCGCGTTCTGCAATTTTCTAACAATCCTGGAGTACATATGCCCTGGTATAAAACTGGAACAGTCACTGTCGTCCAGAATTCAACCACCGTCACCGGTAGCGGCACTGCGTTCATTGCCAACAGCCGTGTAGGTGATGCTTTTCGAGGCCCCGATGGGGGATGGTACGAAGTCATTAATATTGCCAGCGACACGGCGCTATCCATTGCACCGGAATACCGCAGCAGCTCCGCGAGCGGGCCGTATACGCTGGCGCCCATGCAAGGCTACGTCAAGGATTCTGCGGATCAATTGCGCACCATCGTCAATCAGTATGGAGCGAAGCTTGCGGGGCTTGGCGCAACCGCCAATTTCGATGTACTGCCAGTTTCCAGAGGGGGAACCAGTAGCACAACGCCCGCCGCAGCTCGCGCTGCTCTGGAGCTGGGCAGTGCCGCTTCAGCCACCCTTCAAACCACTCTCAGCGATACGACTGCCGGGCGCGTCATGCAAGTCGGAGCGTTCGGCATCGGCGGTGACACCCCGGTCTACGCTGGAAATATCGATGACGTGGCGTCTGTTCCTGCAGGTCGTTGTTTTGTCATCAATACCAGCACCGGGGTGAAGCCGCCCAATTCAAATTATGGCCTGATGGACACCATCAAGCTTGTTGGCCAACCAGTGCATCAGGTCTGGCACGAAGTCGATGGCATTGCTGCCGGCGGCACCAAGCGCAGTTGGGAGCGTGATCAGTACGGTACCGGCGCCTTCGGCGCATGGCGCATGGTTTACCGACAGAACAACATTCTCGGCGTCGTTTCGGGAGCCGGTGTGCCTACCGGAGCCATTATCGAGCGGGGGGCCAATGCCAATGGTGAGTACACCAAATTCGCCGATGGCACACTTGTCTGCTGGAAGGTGATTGCCACCAACTCGACGGGTACCTACGCGGTGGGCGCATTGTTCGGTAGTGATGCGTATGCGCCGGGTGCCTATCCTTCAGCATTCGCGTCGATACCTACCGTGACGTCCGCAGCGATTGGCAGGGTAAACGTCGATTGCGTCATGGCCAGCGCCTGGATCCCCCCGTCGATCGCCAACTGGGGCGCCTGGCGCGCCATCGCTACAACGAACGCAGCCTCGGCTGCGCAAATCAATTTGATCGCAATAGGCAGGTGGTATTGATGAACATTGTTCTGTCTCCGCAACGCAGAGAGGATGCTCTGACGCTGCACAAGTCGGGCGCGCTGATCACGGTGAACGGCGAAACGTTCGATTTTTCGCGGTTGTCCGACGGCGACACGCTACCGCGAGCCGCAATCGACTCTGAATGGTTCGTGGGTGACGTTTTCCACGAGAACGGCCATTTGACCCTTCACCTGTTGCTGCCGATCCCGGCCGATTACAGTCAGGCGCAAGCGTTTCCTGCCGACCTGATCGATATTCCTGACGGTGACGTGGCATTGCCACAGCCTTTGCCGCAAGAGGTGGTTGAAGTATGAATATCGACTGGTCGCAATTGATCACCAAAGCCATGAAAGAGACAGCGGCTGCCGCAGCACGATTGACCGAAGCTCAAGCACTGCTCAAGAGCAAAAACGAGGTGGCAGCAGCACAGGTCGCTCGTATTCAGGATCGGATCGACACCCTCGGTTACGGCATCGATCTGGGGGAGGCGACGACTGAAGATAAGGCGGAACAGCAAGCACTGCTTGGCAACCTGAAACAGTGGAAAGCCTACAAGTACAGCTTGGGCAAAGTGATCACACAAGCTGCCTGGCCCGTGACGCCAGAGTGGCCTGTCCAGCCCGATGTTCCGATGATAGTGGGTGACCCGGCCTTGCCGCCGGGCTGACTGGCTTTCTGATAGCTACCTGATTGAAATCGTCTTAAACACCTCATACCGCCGAGTGCGGTTTTTTTTCGCTTAAAAAAGGACTGCACCATGCCATGGCTTAGAACAGGTACGGTCAATGTCACCAACAATTCGCCCGCGGTCATTGGCCTCAACGTTGATTTCGTGACTAACGTCCGGGTGGGCGACGCCTTCGTCGGACCGGATGGACGACAATATGAAGTGAGCAATATCGCCAGTCCGGCGATGTTGTCGATCACCCCGGTTTACCAGGGAACGACGGCCAACGCTGCGGCCTATTCGATCATGCCCGTGCAGGGCTATCCCAAGGCACTGGCCGATGCATTCAACAACCTTAACGTTCAGTACGGCCCGAAGCTGGCAGCACTGGGTGACGCGAGTGGTTTCGATGTCCTGCCGGTGCGAAATGGTGGCACCGGAGGAACGGATCTTGTTTCTGCTCGCCAGGGCCTTGGCCTGGGTGCAGTCGCAACCGACACCATTGTGCCCATCGTACGTGGCGGAACCGGCGCGACGGATGCCGCCTCGGCGCGCTTGGCGCTTGGACTCGGTGCTGTGGCAACGGACGCTGTTGTACCGGTAGCACGAGGTGGCACGGGTGGAAACTCCCCGGCAACCGCTCGGTCGGGCCTCGGACTGGGCAGTGCTGCCGTTGCCGCGTTGGTCGGAACGGTCAGCCAGGACAAAGGCGTTCCAACCGGAGCCGTCATTGAGCGCGGCGCCAATGCCAACGGTGAATACGTCAAGTTTGCCGACGGCACGTTGATTTGCACCCTCAGCAACAAGGGCGGCGCAGTGTTTAACAACCCGTCCAACATGGGCTTCAACTGGTCTTATCCGATGCCCTTCGTGACGCTGGGATTTGTCATTGGGAATCTGGTTGGAGTATTGGGTGTGACTAGGGCGGTAACCAGCGTCAGCGCCTATAGCAGAGGGCTCGGTTTTGCCAGCATCTGCGCTTTCAGCCTTGGTCAGTTCGTACAAGGAGACGAGCTAATAGTCTCCTTTGACTGCTTCGCCATCGGCCGGTGGTTCTAAGCAAAACCCAGACTGAAAACTGCGGCTGGGGTTCCTCGTTAAATCGGGTTGAGTACAGGCGCTGACCTGCGACCGCCCCCACTCGGTACTTCCTCATGAAAATGACCCCTCTGGTCACGCAATTGCGTGCTCAGTGCCCGACGCTGGGCAATCGAATCACCGTGGGCATTGACGTCGCTGCACTGCAAGCCGATGCGGCGCTACAAATTCCGTGCGCCAGCATCACATCGCTGGCCGATGCAGCCAACAACAGCACCTCACAAAACCTCACCACCCAACCGATCCGCGACCGCTTCGAAATCGTCCTGGCGCTTGACGCCAGCGACGCTACAAAAGCGCTGGATCTGTTGCATGACCTGCGTGCCGAGTTGTGGCGCGCATTGGTTGGGTTCAAGCCGGACAAAGACTACAGCGCCATCGCTTATGACGGCGGCGAGCTGGTCTCGATCAACAGCAGCCGGGCTTTCTATCGGCTGCGCTTTTTTGCCGAGTTCCAGCTCGGCCGCAATCTGCCAAGTCAGCCTGCGGAGAGTTGGCACGAACGCGAACTGGACGGTTTGTCGTCCTTTACCGGGGCCACCGTGCGGGTCGATGCGATCGACCCGGCCGATCCCAACCTGAAACGCCCGGGCCCCGATGGGCGCGTGGAAATGACTTTCTCTGGAGACGTAACCCCATGAGCAATCGCATCACCGTATTGCCGGCCGCCGGCCGCGCCGTACCTGACCCGGAGGCCGGCGATCTGCTGCCCCTCGAAGGCCGTGAAGTGCTGGACAGCGCCTGGTGGCGCCGACGTCTGGCCGACGGCGATATCACAATCAAAACCGCAAAAGCGGCTAAACCACAGGGAGCCAAATAATGGCGATCGGATTCAGCAACATCCCCGCGGACATTCGTGTACCGCTGTTCTATGCCGAAATGGACAACTCGGCCGCCAATAGCGCGAGTTCGACCATGCGCCGTTTGATCGTGGCTCAGGTCAACGACAACATCGCACCGACTGAAGTCGGCAAACTGGTGTTGGTGTCCAGCGTTGCGCTGGCGAAAAGCATCGGCGGCCAAGGCTCGATGCTCGCCTCGATGTACGAGACCTTCCGCAAGGCCGACCCGATCGGCGAGATCTGGTGCCTGCCGCTGCACAACGCTGAAGGCGCCGTCGCCAAAGGCGTGTTGACCCTCACCGGCACCGCGACCCAGGCCGGTCTGCTCAATCTCTACGTCGGTGGCGTGCGTGTGCAAGCCACCGTGGTCAACGGTGGCACCGCAGCCCAAGCCGCCACCGCACTGGCGCAGAAAATCAACGCCACGGCCGACCTGCCGGTCAGCGCTGCCGCTGCCGAAGGTGTGGTCACCCTGAACGCCAAATGGACTGGCGACAGCGGCAACGACATCAGCCTGCAATTCAATCGCCTGGGCAAGAGCAACGGCGAAGAAACCCCGGCCGGCCTGACTGCTGCAATCACCGCCATGACCGGCGGCGCCGGTGTGCCGGATCAGGTTGAAGCGATCGCCGCACTGGGTGATGAACCGTTCGAATTCATCGCACTGCCATGGTCCGATCTGTCGACCCTCAACACCTGGCAAGCCGTCATGGATGACAGCACCGGTCGTTGGTCGTGGGCCAAGCAACTGTTCGGTCACGTCTACAGCGCCAAGCGCGGCACCGTCGGTACTCTGGTTGCTGCCGGCCAGGCACGCAACGACCAGCACATGACCATTCAGGCGCTGGAACCGGGCGTACCGCAACCGTTCTGGGTACAGGCTGCCGCACTGGCTGCACGCACCGCCGTGTTCATCTCCGCCGACGCCAGCCGTCCGACCCAAAGCGGCAGCCTGCCGGGCGTTGATCCGGCGCCGGCGAGCGAGCGCTTCACCCTGACCGAGCGTCAGTCGCTGCTCAACTACGGCATCGCCACCGCCTACTACGAAGGCGGTTACGTGCGTATCCAGCGCTCGATTACCACCTACCAGAAAAACGCTTACGGGCAGGCCGACAACTCCTACCTGGACAGCGAAACCATGCACCAGTCGGCGTTCATCGTGCGCCGTCTGCAAAGCGTGATCACCAGCAAATACGGCCGGCACAAACTGGCGTCCGACGGCACCCGCTTCGGCGCCGGCCAGCCGATCGTCACCCCGGCGACCATCCGTGGTGAGCTGATCGCCCAGTACGCCAAGCTCGAACTGGAAGGCCACGTGGAGAATGCCGAGCTGTTCGCCGAGCACCTGATCGTCGAGCGCGACGTGCAGGATCCGAGCCGCGTCAACGTGCTGTTCCCGCCGGATTACATCAACGGTCTGCGCGTGTTCGCACTGCTCAACCAATTCCGTCTGCAGTACGACGACGCGGCTTGATCAGCGCGTTTGACCACCAGCATTCAGCCCACCTCGCGTGGGCTTTTTTATTCAAGGGAGTAACACCATGGGTCAACTGATTGCAGGCACCTGCTACGTCAAGGTCGACGGCGCACAACTGACTATCAATGGCGGCTGCGAAGCCCCGCTGATGGCCGTCAAACGCGAAACCGTCGTGCCGGGTTTCTACAAGGAAACCGATATCGCACCGTCGTTCAAAGTGACTGCGCTGCACACCGCCGACTTCCCGCTGAAGAAGCTGATCGAAGGCACCGACATCACCGTCACCTGCGAATTCAGCAACGGCAAAGTCTACGTGCTGGCCGGCGCCTATCTGGTTGAAGAGCCAGTCTCCAAGGGCGATGACGCCACCATCGAACTGAAATTCGAAGGCATCAAGGGGACCTGGCAATGAGCGGCGCCGTGAAGCTTCAGGTTGCGAGCGAAGCTCACGGCGCGCCGCTGACCGAT
>NZ_JBIVGT010000026.1:35989-81114 GCF_044748825.1 Pseudomonas sp. NPDC089741
GTCCACCGGTGCAGGACGCGCGAGCCATCACGGCGCTGCCCTACCAGATCGACAAGAGCGAAGAAGTCAGCCTCGACATGGACGTGGCGGCCAAATACATCGCCGTGTGCGCCGGCATTCCGCCGTCGTCGGTCAACCAGTTGGATCTGGCTGACCTCAACGCGCTGAGCTGGGCTGTTGCGAGTTTTTTCATGAGTGCGGCGTCGGAGCCATCACCGACCTGATCGCAGTCGCCTATGACCTGGCCTGGTTCTGGAAGGTTGACCCCGAACAGATGATGGCCAGGCCACTGGATGTGCTCCGCGAATCGCTGGAGCACGCGCAACGGATCAATGCGATGCAGCAGGTGCAGTGATGGCAGACGAAGAAACCAAAGTGAAAACCCCGGTGCTGATCACGGGCATCGATGAACTGTCGCCCAAGCTCGGCGCGTTGCGAGCGAAGGTCGACAGCTTCAAGAAAAACCTCGAACAGACCGGCCTCGGCAAACTGGACATCAGCGGTCTGTTCAAGGGCGGCAGCGTGATCACGCCGTTTGTCGAGGGGATCAAGTCGGCGGCCGCGTTTCAGGGCAAGTTGACCGAATTCAGCGACACGGCAAAAACCGTCGACTTGCCCGCCGCGCCGAAAGTCGCCGCACAGACCATGAACGTGTTCAGTGCGTCGATGGAGAAGGTCTCGACGGCGGTGAGTGCCGCGTTGGTGCCGGCGGTTGGCGCGGTGGTGATCGGTCTTGAACCAATGCTCAACGGTTTCGGCAGCTTGCTGGCCGACAACCCCGAGCTGGTACAAGGCCTCGCGGCGGGAGCCATCGCCTTCTCGGCAATGCAAACCGCGGTGACGGGCGCGACCCAAGTGTTCGACATCATGAGCCTGGTGATGAAGGCCAACCCGATCATGCTGATCGCCACCGGGATTGCCCTGGCCGCCGGTTTGATCGTCGCCTACTGGAAACCGATCTCGACGTTTTTCAGCGAGCTCTGGCAGAAGATTGCGCCGGTAGTGATCCCGATGGCCGAGTTCTTCAAGACAATGTTCAGCTACACCCCGCTGGGAATGCTGATCAACAACTGGGGACCGGTCACTGAGTTTTTCTCGTCGTTCTGGCGAGGAATCAAGGCTGTAGCAGTACCCGCGTTCGAATTCTTCAAGGCCCTGTTTGCCTGGACTCCGCAGGGTTTGATTGTGAATAACTGGGGGATCATCAGCCCGATATTCACGGCGATTTTCGCGCGTATCCAGGAGAACGCAACTTCGTTTTTCGCAAATCTCAAAGAGGCTTTCAGCTGGACGCCGTGGGGCTTGATAGTGAATAACTGGGGACCGGTCACTCAGTTGCTCGCGGCCATCTTCGATTTGCTGACGGCGCTGATCGTACCGCTCAAAGAGACGTTGCGCAGCGTATTCAATGACTACGTCCCGATGGACAAGATCAACGAACTCTGGGGTCAGGTGCCTGCGTTCTTTGCCGAAAAAACAGAATCCATTCGTGCCGTGATGATGGCGTTGGGGGCGATTTTCGGCTTGCCGTTCATGGGTTCACCGCTGGACATGTTTGATTTGAAATGGTCGCCATTGACCGACCGTATCCGTGAGTTTGCCGACAAGATCGAATCGTACATGGCGCCAATCAGGGAAATGCTCGGCGGCAGTTTCGGCGGGTTCATCACCAAGATCACCGGCAAGATCGAAGGCTTTGCTGACGCTCAGAAAAAAACCAATGCCGAAGGCAAGGGTGAACTGGCGCCAGCGTTCTTCGGTGGTGCCAGCGAGGCGGCGTCGGGTGCGTTGTCGGAACCCGGCAACTCGCTGCAAAAACCGTTGATGCAGGGCGGCTCTCTGCCGCAATCCTCCAGCGCCCTGATCCAGCAAAGCGCAATCAACAATCGCACGCAACTCGAAGGCGGCCTGACGGTGAGCTTCGTCAATGCCCCGCCGGGGATGCGTACCGATCAACCGCGAACCAATCAACCGGGCCTGGCGCTGTCTTCGCGCATTGGCTATCGCTCGTTGTCCGTGGGAGGTTCCAATGAACTGGCGTGACCGTTTGTTGCCGGCATCCTTTCGCGGTGTCGGTTTCTGGATTGATTCGACGAAAACCCCGGTCGGTCGCAAGGGTCAGTTGCACGAGTATCCGCAGCGTGACCTGCCGTACTTCGAGGACCTTGGCCAGCAGGCGAGGATTCATGACGTCACGGCGTTCATCATCGGCGCCGATTGCCTGGAGCAGCGCGACAAGTTGCTCAAGGCATTGGAGGCGGGCAGTGGCGAGCTGGTGCATCCGTGGCTCGGACGCCTGCAAGTCAAGGTCGGCGAATGCGACATGACCCACACCCGCCAGGACGGCGGGTTGGTGACCTTTACCCTGAAGTTCTATCCCGACAAGCCGTTGCAGTTTCCGACTGCGTCCGTCAGTACCCAACAGGCAATACTGCTCAAGGCCGGGACTTTTCAGGCTTCTGCCCTCGCGCGGTTCGAGCAGGCGATGACGATGATCAAAGCGGCGCGGATCGGCATTGCCAATTTGCGTAACAGTCTCGCCGGGGTCTACGAGATCATCAAAGAACAGCTCCAGCCGCTGATCACGTACTACAAAGACATCACCGACCTGGTCAAAGCGGTCAAGGAGTTGCCCAAGGAGCTGGCGGCGGAGTTCAACGGCTTGCTCGGCGATATCAAGGAGCTGAAGACGTTTGCGAAGGAAGGCTACCGTGGCGTGATTGCCGACGTGTCGCAACAACTCGAAGCGATCCGCAAGGCCGATGCGCCGAAGCTCACCACCGGCACGGACACCAATGCGGCGGCGCAAGCCATGGCCGATCTGGTGCAGGACACGCTGATCGTGAAAGCGGCGCAGTGGATCGCGTCGATGCCGGTCGCCAGCAAACCGATGAAGTTGCCGTCGACGCCTTCCGTCAACAATCAGGCCAGCCAGCCAATCACTCATCAGGACGTGCCGTCCACCGACGATACGCTGGCGATGCTGAAGAATCTGGTCAGCACGCTGGATCTGGCGAAGAACAAATCCAGTCCTGCGCATCACCAGGTAGCCAGCGATTTGCAGGATGCGTTGGTCACTCACCTCAAGGCTGTTGCGTCCTCGGGTATACGGGTTGTCACTAAAACCATTCAGGAAAGCGCACCGGCTCTGGTGATCGCCTACAAGTACCTGAGCGATGCCACGCGGGCCCTGGAAATCCAGCAGCGCAACCCGACGAATCATCCCGGGTTCTCACCCAACCAAGTGAAAGTCCCCGGGGAGTGAACCATGAGCGAGATGGATAACCGCGTCACGCTGACGGTCAACAACCTGGAGTATGGCGGCTGGAAAAGCGTGGAAATCACGGCTGATCTGGAGCGCCAGTTCCGTACCTTCAAACTCGACATCACCTGGCAATGGCCAGGGCAAACGGTGGATCAACCGATCAAGCCCGGCGACCCGTGCGAGGTGAAGATCGGCAACGATCTGGTGCTCACCGGCTACGTGTTCAAGGCGCCGATCCGCTATGACGGGCGGCAGATCAGCCTGACCATCGAAGGCAGTTCGAAGACCCAGGACCTGGTTGATTGCGCGGCCATCAATCGCCCGGGTCAATGGCAGGAGCAACCGCTGCTGAGCATTGTCGAGGCGCTGGCGATGGGCTATTCGCAGTCGGTGGTCAACGAAATACCCGAGACCGCACGACTGACCAAACACACCATCGTGCCGGGTGAAACGGTGTTTCAGTCGATCGACCGTTTGCTCTCGCTGCTGCGGGTGTTTTCCACCGATGACGAGCAGGGCCGGCTGGTGCTGGCCAAGCCCGGCAGCGGCGGTCGGGCCAGTGATGTACTGGAGCTGGGCAAGAATATCCTTTCGGCCAACGCGGCGATGGATTACAGCCAGGTGTTCTCCGAATACCGGGTGATCGGCCAGCAAAAAGGCTCGGACAAGAAGAGCGGGGCGGCGGTCAGCGAAGTCGAATCGATTGCTGCCGACCTGACCTTCAAACGTCGCCGCACTACGGTGATCAACGAAGGCACGCAACTGACCTTTGAGTTGGCGCAGCAGCGTGCCCAATGGGAAAGCGCCACCCGCATGGGCCGCGCGCAGACCACCACCTATCAGGTGCAGGGCTGGCGTCAGGCCAACGGGGATCTGTGGCGGCACAACACGCTGGTACGGGTGAAAGATCCGGTGCTTGGGTTTGATGGCGACATGCTGATTTCCAAAGTCACGTATTCGCTGTCGGCGCAAGGTTCGGTGACCACGCTGCAAGTGGCGCCGCCGCATACCTTCGACGCCAATCCCAGCCCCCCGAAAAAAACCACATAGGCCCTGAAAAGATCGCAGCCTTCGGCAGCTCCTACAGGTGTACGCCGATCCTGTGTAGGAGCTGCCGCAGGCTGCGATCTTTTGACGTCGGCCCGTTTCTTACAGGAACCAAGCATGAGCCTACTGACACGCCTGCTGGCGCGCGGCACTGTCGTGCTCGCCAATTCGGCATCCAAGCTGCAATCGCTGCAAATGCGCCTTACCGCCGGCGAAGTGAACGACGACATGGAGCACTTCGAACCCTACGGTTTCACCAGCCATCCGCTGGCCGGTGCCGAAGGTGTCGTCACGTTCATCGGTGGCGATCGCTCCCACGCCATCGCCCTGGTCATCGCTGACCGCCGCTATCGCCTGCAATCGCTGGCTGCCGGCGAAGTGGCGATCTACACCGACGAGGGCGACCGGATTCACTTCAAGCGTGGCCGGATCATCGACATCGAAACCGCCACGTTGAACATCCGCGCCAGCAGCGCGGTGAACTTCGATACGCCGGTGATCAACCAGACCGGCAAAATCGTCTCCACCGGCGACCAGCTCGCCGGTGGCATCAGCCAGATCAAACACGTGCACGTCGGCGTACAGGCCGGCAGCGGCCAGACCGGCGCGCCGGCGGGAGGCAAATGATGCTTATCAGCCCGAACCTTCACGCCGCGCTGACCCGCGCCGTGCTCATCAGCCTGTTTACCTGGCGCCGCGCCGCCGATGACGACGCCCTCGATGACGACGAGCGCTTTGGCTGGTGGGGCGACAGTTTCCCCACCGTCGCCGACGATCGCATCGGCTCGCGGCTGTGGCTGTTACGCCGGGTCAAGCTGACCCGACAGACCCAGATGGACGCCGAATTCTATGCCCGCGAAGCCTTGCAATGGCTGATCGATGACGGCCATTGCAG
Organism: Pseudomonas sp. NPDC089741; assembly: GCF_044748825.1. Taxonomy (NCBI): domain Bacteria; kingdom Pseudomonadati; phylum Pseudomonadota; class Gammaproteobacteria; order Pseudomonadales; family Pseudomonadaceae; genus Pseudomonas; species Pseudomonas sp. NPDC089741. The sequence continues at coordinate 41,197 of NZ_JBIVGT010000026.1, forward strand.
CGCCATCGACATCATCAGCGAACGCCTCGACGCTCAGCGCCTGAACCTGCGCACGGTCCTGACCCTGGCCGACGGCGAACGCCTGGACATCAACCCCGATAATAGTTGGCAGGTGATCTATGCCGTTTGAAACCCCTTCGCTGCCGGTGCTGATCAAACGCACCCAAAGCGACCTGGCCGGCGATTCGCTGCGCCAGTCCGATGCGCAAGTGCTGGCCCGAACGCTCAGCGGCGCCGCGTATGGCTTGTACGGTTACCTCGACTGGATTGCCGAGCAGGTCCTGCCGGACAAGGCCGACGAATCGACCCTGGAACGCATCGCTGCACTGCGTCTGAACCAGCCGCGCAAACCGGCGCAAGCGGCCACCGGCACGGTGAGTTTTACCGCCACCGCCGGTGCGGTGCTCGACGCCGATACGTTGCTGCAAACCAACGACGGCCGCACGTATAAAGTCACCAAGGCACGCACCACGACCAATGGCAGCAACAGCACCACCATCGCCGCGCTCGACGCTGGCAGCCTGGGCAATGCCGATGCCGGTCTGACGCTCACTCCGGTGCAACCGATTGCCGGTATCGTCGGTAATAGCTTCGTCGTTACCGAGCCGGGCCTGAGTGGCGGCGTCGCCCTGGAAAGCCTGGAGTCGCTGCGTTCGCGGGTGATCCGTTCCTATCGCGTAATTCCGCATGGCGGTGCGGCCAGCGATTACGAGACCTGGGCATTGGAGCTGCCAGGCGTTACGCGCGCATGGTGCCGCGGCGGTTTGCTCGGGCCGGGCACGGTCAGCCTCTACATCATGCGCGACGACGATCCGCAACCGGTGCCCAACGCCGAGCAACTGGCTGAAGTCCAGGCACACATCGAACCGTTGCGCCCGGTCACCGCCGAGGTCCACGTACTGCCACCGGTGCAGGTGCCGGTGACCTACAACCTGAAGCTGACGCCGGACACCTCTGCCGTGCGTGCGGCGGTTGAAACCCAGTTGCGCGACCTGCACAACCGCGAGGCCGACCTCGGTCAGAACCTGTTGATCAGCCATATTCGTGAAGCGATCAGCAGCGCCGCCGGTGAAACCGATCACGTGCTCAATTCGCCGACCGGCAACGTCGCTGCCGATGACAGCGAACTGTTGACCTTCGGAGGTTGCGTATGGGCGTGATCAGATCCGCTGCGCAATACCAGGCGCAACTGCGTGCGCTGCTGCCGAGCGGCAAGGCGTGGGATCCGGAGCGCGTCCCCGAACTTGAGGAAGTGCTGCAAGGCGTCGCCGTCGAACTGGCGCGCCTCGACGCCCGCGCCGCCGACCTGCTCAACGAGATGGACCCGGCCGGCGTCAGCGAACTGGTGCCGGACTGGGAGCGGGTGATGGAACTGCCCGATCCGTGCCTGGGCGCCACACCGCTGTTCGACGACCGCCGCCTCGCCGTACGCCGACGCCTGCTCGCGGTCGGCAGCCAGGCCGTCGGTTACTACCTCGATATCGCCAAAAGCCAGGGTTATCCCAACGCCACCATCACCGAACTCGAAGCCCCGCGCATGGGCCGTTCGCGTTTTGGTTCAGCGCACTGGGGCACGTGGGAAGCGCAGTTCATGTGGACGCTCAACACCGGCGGGCGCCTGCTGCTCGGCCGGCGTTACGGCGCGAGCTACTGGGGCGAGCGCTTCGGCGTGAACCCGGGCTCGGCGCTGGAGTGCCTGATTCACCGCAGTGCGCCGGCGCATACCAAGGTGCACATCAATTATGACTAGGGAGTAAGCCGGATGGATTATCCGAAAAGCATGCCCGGTGTCGGTTTGGTCAACAGTCGTTTTGTCGATGAAAATCCTGTTACCGGGACGCCCGGATCGCTGATTCCAGCAGAGTGGGGCAACGCCCTTACCGAAGAGGTGTTGACGGTCATCAAGGCCGCCGGGCTCGAGCCGACAGAAGGCTTGAACACGCAGTTGCTGGCGGCCATTCGCGGCACAAAGCTGTTTGAAACGCCGGCCCAGTTCGATGTCAGCCAGAAAGTTGCGACCACCGAGTTTGTACAGCGCGCACTCGGCAATCTGGCGGGGCAGACCAATTACGTCGGTGAGGTTTCGATGACCGTCGCTGACGTCGGCAAACTGTCGATCTTTACTGGCCCCAGCACTGCAACATTGCCGCAGTGGTCGACTGTGCCTGCCGGAGGGTTGGTGTCTCTGATGGCAAGCTCCGGTGGCTTGACCGTAAAAGTCAGAAGTGGCGAAAGTCTGGTCACCGCCGCCGGTAGTGTGCCGGATAACACGTTGTCATTTGTCGGTGGTAGCTACGTTACGTTTCGCCGACTTCTACTCGGCGGAGGCTGGGGTCTGGACTCCGGTGACGGTGCACTCAAGTACTCGCCCGCGTTTACCGCTTCATTGAACACTGCAGGCGGCTATCAGCGTTTACCCAGTGGCTTGATCCTGCAGTGGGGACTGGCCACGGGCGGAGCACTCAGCGAAACCATTACCTACCCGATTGCCTTTCCAAAAAGCGTGCTTTTTCTCTCGGGTGGCGATATCTCGCCGGGATTCGCGGATCTGCGCTTCTCCCTGTACAGACTTTCGCCAAGCCAGTTTCAGCGCTTCTCCAATGCTGACCCTGGCGGCTGGAACTGGTTTGCCTTGGGCTACTGAAATCAACGGTGAATGAAATGAAATACATTGATTTTGATGCCCAGGGCGAACTGCTTGGGCGCTATGACTCGGCGATTCACACGCAGATGCCCGCCACTGCCGTAGAGATCTCCGATGAGCTGTTCCTGCGCACGATCGAGGAGCGCGACGGCATCTGGAAATGGACCGATGGCAAGGTCACCAAACATGCATTGCCGAACGCATCGCTGCTGGTTGAAAGCGAACAGCGAGCATCGGCCCTGGCACGGCGGGATGAGTTGTTGGCCGAAGCAGACCAGCAAACCGTCGGTATGGCCGACGCCTACATCGCAGGGTTGCTGGATGCCGATGACATGCAGCGGTTCAAGGCTTTTGCTACCTACAAACTGGCGCTGAACAAAATCGACAGGCAGCCAGGTTATCCGCAAAGCGTGGACTGGCCAGTGTTGCCGGTTTGATGCCTTTTCTGACTTGAAGCCTGCAAAAACAGCTTCTTGAACAATCACCCAGAATAACGGGAGGTCCCCGCGTGGATTATCCAAACAGTGTGCCCAGCGCCGGATTGGTGAATGGGAAATTTGTTGATGAAAACCCGATGACCGGAACCCCGGGATCGCTGATTCCGGCGGAATGGGGTAACGGGGTTACGCTGGAAATTCTCAACGTGATCAATGCCGGTGGGCTGACCCCGGACGAGAAGAAATACGATCAGTTGTTGCAGGCGATTCAGTCGGTGACGGCCAAGGGCTGGAATCAGGATCTGGCGTTGCCTCTTGTGGCATTGCCGCTGCCGACCGTTGCCACTGCCGATGGCCGGCTGACGGTCAGCCCGGCTGCGGCATCCACCAGCGGTGGCAGGGTTGCAATTGCGGCGGGCACGTTTATCAGCCTGGGTCAGGAAGTCGTGAGTGGCCAATTGGGTCGTTCGCGCACTTTTGTGACGTCCGCCTGGAGCAGTGCTGATCTGTTGCCCAGCAGTCATTATTTTCTGCGCGCGCAAGTCTCTGGCGGTGCGCTGACGTTCTATGTGCAGCGCGGCAACATCCATGACGTGACGCCCGAATCGTTGAAAGGAACAGTCAACGGCGCCGCCGGTGGCGGATTCCAGTCAACAGCTCTGGACATGTGCCTGGCCTGGGTAATTACCGGCGCACCGGGGTCGGTACCCACTGTGCGAACCATTTACAACCGTGCCCGTTTGACCTGGACCCAGACCGTCAACGGGACGGGCGCAATTTTCCTGCCACTGGATCCCCATGCACGTTCTGCACGATTGGTTGCCGGCAACCCGACACCGTCGTCGACGGCGGTGACGTCGGTCGCGTTTCCATCAACCGGATGGGTGGGGGGCAACTATTGCTTCCTGTCGCCCGTAATTGCCGGCAGCTCCAACAACCCCGGGGGCTGGAATCCCGCAACGATTTCCCCTTGTGTGTTGTTCACCAACAACATCGTTAACGACGTGACGGTTGCAACGCTGACCGCCAGTTTCGACCATGCCAATTTGCGCTCGCTGTGGCAGTGCTATCAGGCAGAGCACAACCTTGGCCAGTCGAACGCCGAGAGTGATGAGTTGTTGCTGAGCATGGGCATCAAGACTCATCCAATCACCGACTACAGCGTTGGTATTGCAATCAACTTTGCCGACGCCGTGAACGTCCAACTGTCGTGGGAGCTTATTCGATGATCGTTATTCAGGAGCTTCATCAGTTCGACGGCGAAATGCGTCTTCCCCAACCCTCTGCCGCCCACGATTGGGATGGTGATAAATGGGTAGTGAACGGCGATAAACAGGCGGCGCTGGACGCGCAGGAGACTGAACGCTTGTGCGCAAAAATCGACGCCGCCGCTGACAGCGCCCGCACAGTGTTGGCTGGCGATCCGCTCAAAGCCATGGAATACGCTCAGGCTGCCGCTGACGCGCAGGCTTATCAAGACGCCGGTTACCCGAAAAAGGAAGTGCCGCTGTCGGTCGCTGCCTGGGTAGCCAAAGGTCGCACGGCCAAACAGGCTGCCGAGCAGATCCTGAGCAAGGCTGAGCAACTCACCGATCACTTGCTGACGCTGCGTACTCTGCGCCTGAAGGCCAAGGCGCAGATTCGCGCGCAGGCTGCCAAGGGCAAAATGGATCTGGTTCGCAGTGCAGGTGACGAGGCTTTGGTCGCGATCCGTGAGCTGGCCAGCGGTGTTTCCGGCTAAGCCAAAAAGCCTTCCTTCCGCTTCACCCAAGCCCACTTCAACGTGGGCTTTTTATTTTCAGAAAACCGACCGGAGACGGACACGCTTGAAACGCTGTGTCGACGTAGGTCATTTGTCATTTCAAAGGAACGAACAACCTATGGATTATCCAAAAAGCGTCCCCAGCGTCGGCCTGGTCGATGGCCGTTTCGTCGATGAAAACCCGGTGGCGGGCACGCCGGGTTCTTTGATTCCGGCGGTGTGGGGCAACAGTGTCACTCAGGAGATTCTGAGTGTGATTACTGGTGCCGGGTTGGTCGCTGCCGAAGCGGACACCGGCCAGTTGTACAAGGCGATTCAGTCGATTATTGGTAATTCCAGTCCGATGCGTTCGGTCATTACTCGGGTTGGCACCTCCAGGTCTCTGACCATGGATGAGTTGGGCCTGGTTCTGATCGATGCCGGGGCCGGGGCACTGAGCGTCAGTCTGCCGCCAGCCAATACCAGCCTGGGCGTGCGTGACGTCATTGTGCGACGTGTCGATAACAGCGGTAATCGCCTCGTCGTGAAAAGTTCAGGCGGCGACTTGATCAGGTTTCACACCCACCTGAATGTTTCGGGTTATCCGTTTTTCGTATTGATGGGGGCAGGTGACTGGTGGCATTTGCGCAGCGATACAGCGGGCAACTGGTGGCCGATCGGTCGTCTGGACGGAGCTTCGCTCGGCTACGTAGCCTTTGAAACCACTCTGGCTGTAATGCCCGGTGGCTATGCAGTGCTGAATGGTTCCTTACTCAATCGCTCGGAATGGCCATGGCTCTGGGATCACGCACAGCAGTCGGGCATGTTGCGTTCTGAAGCCGATCGGGGCGGCGCGTGGACGCTTGGAGATGGCGCCGCGACGTTTCGTCTGCCAGAAGCCCGTGGCGAATTTTTGCGCGTACTGGCCGAAGGCCGTTTGGTCGATACCGGGCGTGCACCGGGGTCTTGGCAAAAAGGCTCTTTAGTTCAGGGCGACAACGGCATTGGCGACAATATTCTGTTCGCGACACACATCAGTACGCAGAAGGCCCAACTGGGTTTCGATATGGGCGAATACGCCGATTACGCGGGCTCCACCGTCAAATACATCACTCCTGCAGCGCCGGTTACGCCAATCACTGACGCTGATTTGCTGAACCATGGTGGTATCACGCGTCCTCGAAATATTGCTTATCCGGGTCGAATCAAACTTATCTGAGGTGTCCATGTTCAATTATCTGATCGATGGCTCGGGCGCTCTGTCCGGCCCCGTCGAGTTTCCTGTCACGCCCGGAATCGGCATTCAGCTTCCCGCCAACGCAATTGAGCTGTCGTTTGAGTTGCCTGAGCCTGAAGCCGGTCGTAGCTGGGCGCTGATCAATGGCGTACCCCGTGAAGCGATCGATCGCCGCGGTGTGGTTTATCGCAAGGACGGGGGCGCCCAACAGATCTGGACCGAACTGGGGGCGTTGCCCGAAACCCTTACGTCACAGCCTTGGCCCGGCGAGCTCCATGTCTGGCGCGACAACGCCTGGGTGCTGGATGAGCAGGCTCGTTTGTCGAGCGTCAGCCAACAGTCTCTCGCCAAGCGTGATGTGTTGCTGCGCGAAGCCGTTTTGCGCATCGCACCTCTTCAGTACGCCGAAGACATCGGCGATGCCAGCCACGAAGAACAACTGCAATTGCTCGAATGGAAACTCTACAGCGTCGAGCTCAATCGCCTCGAAAAGCAGAGCGGGTTTCCTGACGAAATCACGTGGCCGATTGTCCCCGGCGCTGCCGTGAACGGCTGATTTCTACACAAGGAAAAAGTGAAATGGATTATCCAAAGAGTTTGCCCGGCACGGGCTTGGTCAATGGCAGGTTTGTCGACGAAAACCCGTTGACCGGGGCCATCGGGTCTTTGATTCCTGCGCAGTGGGGCAACGCTGTCACTGAGGAAGTGCTGAATGTGATTCAGTCGGCTGGCCTCGCAGCGGATGAGCAGGACAACGCTCAACTGAAGTCCGCCATCGAACAGAAAATCACCCAAAGCGTGGTGCCGGTGGCCAGTGTTCAAGACGCGGAACAAGGCACTGACAACGTCAAGCGCATGACGCCGTTGCGAGTTTTTCAAGCGATTGCCAAACGCGTGGTGCAGGCGAGCGAAAGCATTGCCGGGGTGGCGAAGACGGCCACTCAGGCGCAAACCGATGGTGGTGCGGATAACACCACGATCGTAACGCCGAAAACGCTGCGCTTTGGTTTTTCTGCCAGTCTGACCACCAACGGTTACATCGTTTTTCCTACTTGGCTGGGTGGTTTCATCATTCAATGGGTTGGAATCTCGACACTGGGGATTCAGGGTGCTTATTCAAGCTTCGCCCTCGCGTTTCCCAATACCTGCCTGGCGGTATTCCCCTCCACATTGAATGGCAGCGCGCCTGGCAGTGTTTCGCTGGGGGCGAAAACGCAGACCGGGTTTACGTTGTACTCGGAACTGTTGCCTTGCGGCTTTTGTGCAATCGCGTTCGGGCGCTGAGGAAAAACCATGAGTCGTTTTTATAGCCAGTCGACAGGCTGTGTGTACCTGTCCGGTATCAATCCAAGCATGCCGAGCGATGCCGTACCGATCACTGAGGAGCGTTTCATCGCCGTGATCGGCAACCCTGCACCTGGAAAAGTGCGTAGCCATGATGCTGAGGGGCTGCCGGTGCTCATCGATGCCGCACCCTTGTCGGTTTCCGAGCTTTCAGACCTGGCGCGGAAATGGCGCGACGAGCAATTGTTGGCCAGCCAATGGCTGGTGGACCGTGATCGGGATGAGGAGGCCGCGGGCAGGCCGTTGAGTCTGAGTATCGAGGACCACCAAGAGCTTCTTGACTATCGCCAGGAACTGCGTGACTGGCCGGCGAGCACGGAGTTTCCCGCAGACACGAGTCGACCTTTAGCGCCGGGCTGGCTGATGCGAATGCTGGCTGGGGCTTGATGTCGCCAGTTGAACAGAGTGCCTCATTCATTTTTTGCCAACGCCCGCCTTTGCGGGCGTTGGCGTTTCATGCGACTTGAAAGGAGCTGAAAGTGGATTACCCGAAAAGCGTCCCCGGCTCCGGCCTGGAGAACGGCAAGTTTGTCGATGAAGACCCGATTGCGGGCAAGCCCGGTTCACTGATCCCGGCCAGTTGGGGCAACAGCGTTACCGAAGAAATTCTCAGCGCAATTACTGCCGCCGGTTTGACTCCGGATGAAGCACAAACCAATCAACTCGCGCAGGCGATTCGGCTGTTGTCGAAGCCGGACCCGTTGCAGCAATTCCCGGTGCAGGTGTACCGCAAGAATTTGCTGATCAACGGTGGATTCGATATCTGGCAACGCGGGACGACCAATCCGGGGCCGAATATTGGTGGTTACGTGGCTGATCGGTTTCGCTGTGACTGGAACAGTAATGCGGCTGTAGCGATCAGCCGGCAGAGCTTCGTTCCGGGGCAGACCGAGGTGGCCGGTGAGCCGGCGTATTTCCTGCGCTGGCAGCAGACCACGGCGGGCGTTGGTGCAACGGAGCATAAAATTTCCCAGGCTATTGAGTCGGTTCGGAGCCTGGCCGGGAAGACCGCCACTGTCACCTTTTGGGCACGTTCCGATGCGCCACGGGCGCTGCAGGTGACGGCGGGGCAATATTTCGGCGTCAGCGGCTCGGAACCTGTAGTGAAAGTGGTCGACGTTTTTCAGTTGAACACGGCCTGGACAAAGTACTCGGCGACGTTTCAGGTACCCGTCATCGCAGGGAAAATGCTCGGGGTGAACAATTTTCTGAGACTGGCTTTCGACCTGCCGCTCAATGTTTTGCAGACGGTTGACCTGGCACAAGTTCAGTTGGAGGAAGGACCGGTTTCCACGCCTTTCGAATACCGTCCTCCGGCCGAGGAGCTGATGCTATGTCTGCGTTATTTCGAGAAGTCCTTTGCCAACAGTTCAGTGATCCGGGCGAACAATGGCGTCGGTACTTGCATCGTCTCGTTTACCCAGTCTGCGGCAGCCGCCAGCCCTCAATATGGAATGGTCGTCTACATGCAGGTGCAGAAGAGAGTGCAGCCTACTGTTGTGTTGTATTGCCCTGCCAATGCCAGTAATCAGATCTGGAACTATTCGGCGGGAGCGGTTTGCACGGGGACTACCGTGCAAAGTACGACCGAGCGGAGCTTCGCGATTGGCACTGTGACGTCACCCAGCAGCGCGCCTGGTAACGGGTTGCAGATTGAATGGACAGCGGACGCTGAAATTTAGGAGTGAACTCATGACCTATCAACTGACTCCTTGCGGCGTATTGCGCATCGAGGATTCGGCATTCATCCCACAGGATCCGACCAATCGTGACTGGGTCGCGTATCAGTCGTGGCTGGTATCGGGTGGGCAAGTGCTGCCATTGGACGAAGCACCTGAAGCGGCAGCGGGCAGCACCCTGAAAACTCTGGCAAATAAATGGCTGGCAGGCATTGGCCGGCAGCCGTGATTCAATCGGGGGAGTATCCAGGGAGGATTACGCATCATGCAAATAACTGAAAATAACCTTATCGACATCATGCCCAACGCCCGCTCCCAAGCGGGCGTTTTTGTTTCTGCGCTCAACGCCGCCATGACGCGGCGTCGTATCGACACGCCCAAACGCATGGCTGCGTTTCTGGCGCAGGTCGGCCACGAGTCGGGGCAACTGCGTTATGTGCGCGAGCTGGGCAACAACCAATACCTGAGCAAATACGACACCGGCACATTGGCGCTGCGTCTGGGCAATACCCCAGAGGCTGATGGCGACGGGCAAAAGTACCGCGGACGCGGGCTGATACAAATCACTGGCCGTAGCAATTATCGGCAATGCAGCGTTGGCCTGTTTGGCGATGAGCGGCTGTTGTCGTTGCCCGAACTGCTCGAACAGCCGCAATGGGCAGCCGAATCCGCCGCGTGGTTCTGGGAACAGAACGGTTTGAACGAACTGGCCGATCGCGACCAGTTCAACACCATCACCCGGCGCATCAACGGCGGGTTGAACGGCTTGCAGGATCGCCTGGAAATCTGGGCGCGGGCGAGGGCGGTGTTATGCCAATCCCCTGGCGAATGATCGGCATCTTGTTGTTGGCGCTGGGAGCTTTTGCCGTGGCCTGGCAGTTGCAGGACTGGCGTTACGGCCGGCAACTCGCCGAGCAGGCTCGGTTAAACGCCGAAGTCCTCAATCAACAGAATTTTGCCGCTGCCTCAGCCCAACAGGCCGAACAGGATAAACGCCTGGCGCTGGAGCAACGGCTCGCCGCCAGTGAACAAACCCACTATCGAGCGCTGAGCGATGCCCAACGAGATCAGGATCGCCTGCGCGATCGTCTTGCCACTGCTGATGTGCGCCTGTCAGTCCTACTCGACGCCAGCGACGTTGCCCCAGGCTGCAACGTGCCAGCCACCGCCGGCCCCGGCGGCGTGGATCATGCAACCGTACGTGCCCGACTTGACCCGGCGCATGCTCAACGAATTATCACCATCACCGACAGCGGCGACCGCGGATTGATCGCGCTGCAGGCGTGTCAGGCCTATGTCAGAGCGTTGGCCCCCGAACATTTTGAATGACTCTGTGTATTGAAAGCGCAACCGGCTCGTGTACGGTGAAGGCATCCCACACGATCCGGAGTGCGCCGTGAAAGAGATCACCCAATTGGCTGCTGAACTTGGCCGACGCCTGCAAGTGCTCAATGCCCACGTCACCACCGCCGAGTCGTGCACCGGCGGCGGTATCGCCGAGGCGATCACGCGGATTCCCGGCAGCTCGGCGTGGTTCGAGGCCGGTTACGTGACGTACTCCAACCGGCAGAAAACCCTGCAACTGAATGTGCCGGTCGAGTTGTTCGAGACGGTCGGCGCGGTCAGTGCCGAGGTGGTCGAGGCAATGGTGCGTGGCGCGCAGGACAAAAGCCTGGCGCGATTTGCCGTGGCGGTCAGCGGGGTGGCCGGGCCGGACGGTGGTTCACCGAACAAACCGGTGGGCACTGTGTGGCTGGCCTGGGGTGTTGGCGAAACGGTCACCAGTGAGGTTCAGCACTTCCCCGGCAACCGTGATGAAGTCCGCCGACAAACGGTGAAGGCCGCGCTAGAGGGGCTCCTGCGACTAGCGGCACGAGAAATCGAAAATCAGGGGTAGGCGATCCGCGAACGCTGTGGAATAATACTGGCTACTTATACAGGTGTTGGCCGTCAGGCCTTATTGATTACGTGAGGACTTTAATGGACGACAACAAGAAGAAAGCCTTGGCTGCGGCCCTGGGTCAGATCGAACGTCAATTCGGCAAGGGTGCCGTGATGCGTATGGGCGATCAAGACCGTCAGGCGATCCCGGCTATTTCCACTGGCTCTCTGGGTCTGGACATCGCACTCGGCATTGGCGGTCTGCCCAAAGGCCGTATCGTTGAAATCTACGGTCCGGAATCCTCCGGTAAAACCACGCTGACCTTGTCGGTGATCGCCCAGGCTCAAAAAGCCGGCGCGACCTGCGCATTCGTCGACGCCGAACACGCCCTCGACCCTGAGTACGCCGGCAAACTGGGCGTCAACGTTGACGACCTGCTGGTATCCCAGCCGGACACCGGCGAGCAGGCCCTGGAAATCACCGACATGCTGGTGCGTTCCAACGCGGTTGACGTGATCATCGTCGACTCCGTGGCTGCACTGGTACCGAAGGCTGAAATCGAAGGTGAAATGGGTGACATGCACGTGGGCCTGCAAGCCCGTCTGATGTCCCAGGCGCTGCGTAAAATCACCGGTAACATCAAGAACGCCAACTGCCTGGTAATCTTCATCAACCAGATCCGCATGAAGATCGGCGTGATGTTCGGTAGCCCGGAAACCACCACCGGTGGTAACGCGCTGAAGTTCTACGCCTCGGTTCGTCTCGACATCCGCCGTACCGGCGCGGTGAAGGAAGGCGACGAAGTGGTCGGCAGCGAAACCCGCGTCAAGGTTGTGAAGAACAAGGTTGCTTCGCCGTTCCGTCAGGCCGAGTTCCAGATTCTTTACGGCAAAGGCATCTACCTCAACGGCGAGATGATCGACCTCGGTGTGTTGCACGGTTTCGTTGAGAAGTCCGGCGCCTGGTACGCCTACGAAGGCACCAAGATCGGTCAGGGCAAGGCCAACTCGGCCAAGTTCCTGGCAGACAACCCGGAAATCGCTGCGAAGCTCGAGAAGCAACTGCGTGACAAGCTGCTGACGCCGACAGTGATCGACTCCAAGGCCTCGGCAGTCAAAGAGACTGCAGACGACCTGGCCGACGCTGACATCTGATTGCAGCGATGACCACCGCCGTACTCGATACCCTCGTCGCGGTGCGGCGAACCGCCATGGACCTGCTCGCACGTCGCGAGCACGGTCGAGTCGAGTTGACGCGTAAACTGCGTCAACGCGGCGCTGAGGCGGAGTTGATCGAAACAGCCCTCGACCGTTTGACGGAAGAAGGGCTGCTTTCCGAAGCCCGTTACCTTGAAAGCTTTGTTTCCTACCGTGCCCGTTCCGGCTATGGCCCTCTGCGGATTCGCGAGGAGTTGGGCCAGCGCGGTTTGCAGCGTGCTGATATCGAACTCGCCCTGCGCGAATGCGGTATCAGTTGGCAGCAGCAGCTTCAGGACATCTGGCAACGCAAGTTCTCCGGACATTTGCCGATCGACGCGAAAGAGCGGGCCAAGCAAGGCCGTTTCCTGGCGTATCGAGGCTTTTCGATGGAGATGATCAACCGCTTGTTCAGCGGTCGCGACATGGACGATTAAAACGATTCAACAAAAACGGCCCGCTATGAAAATAGCGGGCCTTTTTTTTTGCCTTCAAATGACCTTTGACGGTTCGCGCGCGCGTTGCGTTGCTTGCGGTTTGGAGTCTGCCCAGTTTTCCGGCAGGTTAATGTAATCGATCAACTCCCGCAGACGCCCGTGAGTGCGCGCGTTAAAGGCGAAGGCCAGTCGCGCCAGATGGCTGAACTGCGCTTCGTCGTGTTCCTCGCCGTTGTAGGCGTGTTGATGAAACTGGTCGCTCAGGCACAGATCGGCGAAAGCTTCCTGCATATGCTCCAGCGCCTGATCGTTGAGTTTGTGATGCATGCGAATCACGAACTGCCGCTTGAGCCAGCGGCTCGAGTGGAAGTTGCTGTAGAACTGGTTGATCTGTTCTACGGCCTCTTCAACGCTGTAGACCAATCGCATCAGCTTCATGTCGGTCGGTAGGATGTAACGGTTGTCCTCCAGTTGCTGACGAATGAAGTCCATTGCGACCTGCCAGAACGTGCCGCCTGGCGCATCCAGTAACACCACAGGCACCAGTGGACTTTTACCGGTCTGGATCAGTGTCAGTACCTCCAGTGCTTCATCCAGCGTGCCGAATCCGCCAGGGCACAAAACCAGCGCGTCGGCTTCTTTGACGAAGAACAGTTTGCGCGTGAAGAAGAAGTGGAATGGCAGCAGATTATTGGTGCCATCGACAGTCGGGTTGGCATGCTGCTCGAAGGGTAGGGTGATGTTGAATCCGAGACTGTGATCACGGCCGGCACCTTCATGCGCAGCGGCCATGATGCCGCCCCCGGCGCCGGTAATGACCATCATGTCTGAATGCGCCAACGCGGCACCGAGTTCACGCGCCATGGCATACAACGGATGCTCGACCGGCGTGCGCGCCGAGCCGAATACGGTGACTTTGCGGCGGCCCTTGAATTGTTCCAGCACACGAAACGCCTGCTCCAGTTCGCGCAGGGCTTGCAGGGTGATCTTGGCGTTCCAGCGGTTGTGGTCTTCCTGTGCCATGCGCAGCACGGTGAGGATCATGTCGCGGTAGATGGGAATGTTCGGGCTGTTGGGGGAAACACGGTTGAGTTGTGCTTCGACCTGGCTGATAAGGTCGGGACCGCTTTCCTGAAAATGCCGGCTGAGCAAGTCATTCGGTTGGTAAGGCATTCAACGTCTCCTTCTGCACAGAGCGGATGGCCCTGACGAGCGGCGTCAGTGCCGCGCTGCAAAAAAAACACACGATCGGCAGTTCCTTGTCTGCCGTTGAAAAGTGATCGGGAATACTCTGAATCTAGACCCTTGCGCGCGTTTGCGCTGGCTTGATCATTGCGCCGCAACGTTCTGGCTGGCAACCGCTTATTGATTTTTTGCCAGTATCGGCACCGCTCGTCCGAACGCACGCCGAGTGGCTATCCCTCTGATTAACTAACTGACAGGCACCGTACGACAGCATTGCGTCAATCACCGTATGCAAGGTGCACGCGATTCAAGGATTTGCGGGTGGCAAGGAGGCGGGACACATGGCCAGAGTGATTCTGGAGATCGATACGCAGCTGTATCGAATGTTGAAGGCATCAGCCGAGACCAATCATGTCAGTCTCGAAGAGGAGTGCTGCCGGCGGTTGGCTGGCGGCGAACGCCGTTCGCACTATTTACAGGCCTTGCTGGCCGAACTGCGCGCCGAGGATGAACAGCGGCGCGCCAATTCACGTTGATTACTTCTTCTTCGCCGGGCCGGCTTTCGGGCAATCCGATTCCTGGTAGCTGGCAGAGCCGACCGCTTTGTTGGTTTTCACTTCGGTGAAGTCGTAACGCATGATCGCGCCCTTGGCCATCAGCTTGCGAAACGAAGGGTTGTTGCACACCGAGGCGCCCAACTGGAAATACACGGCTTTGGGGTCAGCACGCATCTTGTCGGCGTGGCTCTTTTGCACGCTCAGGTGGTTGATCAATTGTGTGCCTTCAACGGTGAAGCCCTGATCAAGAATGTCTTCACTGATGGCGCGTGGCGTGCCGACGCTGCTTTGGGCGGCGACGTTGCGCAGCTCACGGTTCAGATTCTGCTCACTCAGGGAGGCGGCCTGAGCGGTGAAGGACGACGCCAGCAGAATGGCAGCGGTGGGAACGATAAGGCGCAGCATGAAACTCTCCTGATTCGGTGACTGGTGGTTCGACCAGCCTCGGGGCTGTGCGTTCAGTGGCGGCGAATTATAGGGGAGCCGGTCGGGAGGGTACAGGCTTGTGCCCCTTGCTCTGGTAAACTGCCGGCCTTTATTGCCCTGCCGAGTGCTGTTCGTGTCGAGTTTCCCTGTCTGCCGGCGTTATCCGCGATGAACCATGCCCCCAACGCCGTCGCCCGTTTGCGCGACCAGCGCGAAGATGAAGGCATCAAGCCGATTCAGGCCCGTGGCTTTCGCTCCGAGCGTTGCCGCGATTGCCGGGTGATCATCAGCCATTGCCTGTGCGCCTGGCGGCCGAGTGTCGAGACCCGTTCGGGCGTGTGCCTGATCATGACCGGCAAGGAAGTGTTCAAACCGAGCAATACCGGTTGGCTGATTGCCGATGTGGTGCGCGATAACCATGCGTTCATCTGGTCGCGCACCGAGCCCGATCCGCAGATGCTCGCACTGCTCAATGACCCGCAATGGCAGCCGTATCTGGTGTTTCCCGGCGAATATGTCGAGCCGTCGCGGGTGACCAACACCGTCGCCATCGATAGCAGCAAACGCCCGCTGTTCATCCTGCTGGATGCGACCTGGACCGAAGCCCGGAAGATCTTCCGCAAAAGCCCGTACTTCGACCGTTTGCCGATCCTCAGCCTCCTGCCCGATAAACTCTCGCGCTATCGCTTGCGCCGTTCGACCCGCAGCGAGCACCTGTGCACCGCCGAAGTCGCGGCGCTGTGTCTGGAGCTGGCAGGCGACACGGATGCGGCCTCTGCCCTGGACGCTTACTTTGACGTGTTCAGCCAGCACTATCTGGGCGCCAAGCAGCAACTGGACATGAACGAGTCGACGCCGGCGCATGCCGAGTTGCAAGCCTATATACCAAAGCCGCAGCCGGTGTCGGCCGCATAGTGGCCCATACTGTACACAACGGTGGCCGTGCTGCTTGACCACCCAGTCTTCGCTGGGCATGCTTGGCGCCGATTAGGGAGCGGCCAAGGTTTGAAACGCCGTGTTTGCTGTTGATTGGCGTTGAACGTGCCCCTGTGGATATCGCTTCAAAGCGGCATCTCGAGTTGCTTTGGCCAGACCGGAATGCACCGCGTCTGCCATCAAAAACAGGATCATTTGAAAAATGGCCACATACGACATCCTGATTGCCGATGATCACCCCCTGTTTCGTAGCGCACTGCATCAGGCGGTGACGCTGGGCCTCGGCCCGGATGTACGCCTGGTGGAAGTGGCAAGCATTGCCGAACTGGAAACCCGCCTGACCGAAAAAGCCGACTGGGATCTGGTCCTGCTCGACCTCAACATGCCCGGCGCTTACGGATTTTCCGGCCTGGTGCTGCTGCGCGGGCAATATCCGCAGATTCCGGTGGTGATGGTTTCGGCGCAGGAAGAAGCTTCGGTCATGGTCAAGTCCCGTGAATTTGGCGCCAGTGGCTTTATTCCCAAGTCCAGCGACCTCAGCGTGATTCAGCAAGCAGTGCGCAAAGTACTCGATGGCGATGTGTTCTGGCCGCCGCAGGCGTTCGAGGCGGTCGCTGTTTCCGACGAAGCCAAAGCCGCCAGCGACGGCCTCGCAAGCCTGACCCCGCAGCAGTTTCGTGTGTTGACCATGGTCTGCGAAGGCCTGCTGAACAAGCAGATTGCCTATGAGCTGAGTGTGTCGGAAGCGACCATCAAGGCCCACGTTACGGCGATCTTTCGCAAGTTGAATGTGCGTACTCGCACGCAAGCGGCTTTACTGCTGCAACAACTTGAGTCAATTCCGAGCCATTAAAGGCTGGTGTCTTCACGCTTTTTTGACTTTTATTGATCTAGCTTTCTCACTCCTTTTTGGTTGGTTTCTTCCTTATGTCACCTTTCAAGGGCCAGACCGGCCTGAAACGTATCCTCAATGCCTCCGGTTATTCGCTCGATGGCCTGCGCGCCGCCTTCACCGGTGAAGCGGCGTTCCGCCAACTGGTGCTGCTCAATGTCGTGCTGATTCCGCTGACATTCTTCCTCAATGTCAGTCGCGTAGAGCAGGCGCTGTTGATTGCCGTGTGCCTGCTGGCTTTGATCGTCGAACTGCTGAACTCGGCAGTCGAAGCGGCCATCGACCGCATCTCGCTGGAACTGCACCCATTATCGAAGAACGCCAAGGACATGGGCAGCGCCGCGCAATTTGTCGCGCTGACCATGATCGCGCTGGTGTGGGCCGTCATTCTGCTTTAAGCAATCGTCGGCAAGACGATCTCGTCGCTGCGCTGCACCCCGGCGGTGAAAGCGCGGCACAGCTCGAGAAACTCGCGCATCGCCGAGGTCTGGTATTTCTGCTTGTGCCAGATGAAGTAGAACTGCCGCGCCAGATCCAGATCCGGCGTCTCTACCGGCACCAGACTGCCGCGCCGGAACGCATCGCGCAGCGCCAGCCTCGAGATGCAGCCAATCCCCAGTCCCGACTCCACCGCGCGCTTGATCGCTTCGGTGTGTTCCAGCTCCAGACGGATATTCAGCGCGCTGCGATGGTGGCGCATGGCCTGATCGAAAGTCAGCCGCGTGCCCGAACCCTGCTCACGCAGGATCCACGCTTCGTGGGTCAGCTCTTCCATGGTCGCGCTACCACGTTGGGCCAGCGGATGCTGTGGCGCGCAGAACACCACCAGCTCATCCTCGACCCAGCTCTGCACTTCGATGTCGGGATGGCTGCAATCGCCTTCGATTAGACCCAGATCAATTTCGTAGTGGGCGACTTGTTGCACGATATTGGCAGTGTTCTGTACGTGCAGCTTCACCTGACTCTCGGGATGGCGCTGCATGAAACTGCCGATCAGCAACGTCGCCAGGTAATTGCCGATGGTCAGGGTGGCGCCCACCGACAGCGAGCCGAAACCGGATTTGCCGTTGAGCAGGTCTTCGATTTCCTTGGCCTGATCGAGCAGGGCCACCGCTTGCGGCAACAGCTGTTTGCCAAGGGCGTTGAGGCTCAGCCGTTTGCCGGCGCGGTCGAATAGCTGGCAGCTGGATTGGCGCTCGAGTTCGGTGATCGAGGTGCTGGCGGCCGACTGCGAGAGGTTGAGCAGACCCGCAGCACGGGATACGCTTTCCTGCTGGGCGACGGCGACGAAGACTTGCAGTTGACGGAGAGTAAATCGCATATCGATATAACCGATAACCCTTATCTTAATAATCCAGTTAACAGATATTGTCGTCGCTATTAGAATGCGATGCAATTGCGCACTCTCAGCGGTATAAGCCAGCGCAGACCCAATCTCCAGGAGTCAAACGTACATGAGCAACATGAACCACGAGCGTGTCCTCAGTGTTCATCACTGGAACGACACTCTGTTCAGCTTCAAGTGCACCCGCGATCCGGGCCTGCGCTTCGAGAACGGTCAGTTCGTGATGATCGGCCTGCAGCAGCCCAACGGCCGCCCGCTTATGCGCGCTTACTCGATCGCCAGCCCGAACTGGGAAGAGCATCTGGAATTCTTCAGCATCAAGGTGCAGGACGGTCCGCTGACTTCGCAGTTGCAGCACTTGAAGGAAGGCGACGAGATCATCATCTCGAAGAAGCCTACCGGCACCTTGGTGCTTGACGACCTGAACCCTGGCAAGCACTTGTACCTGCTGAGCACCGGCACTGGCCTGGCGCCGTTCATGAGCGTGATCCAGGACCCGGAAACCTACGAGCGCTTTGAAAAAGTGATCCTGGTGCACGGTGTGCGTTACGTCAACGAAGTCGCCTACCGCGAATTCATCACCGAGCACCTGCCGCAGAACGAGTTCTTCGGCGAAGCGCTGCGTGACAAGCTGATCTATTACCCGACCGTGACCCGTGAGCCTTTTGAGAATCAGGGCCGCCTGACCGATCTGATGCGCAGCGGCAAGCTGTTCAGCGACATCGGCCTGCCACCGATCAACCCGCAGGACGACCGCGCGATGATCTGCGGCAGCCCGAGCATGCTCGACGAGACCAGCGAAGTGCTCGACAGCTTCGGCCTGAAGATCTCGGCGCGGATGCGTGAGCCGGGTGATTACCTGATCGAACGTGCATTCGTCGAGAAGTAAGCGTTTGGCCGGTGACGCGGAGCGTCACTGGATGCATTCCCACGCGGAGCGTGGGAACGATCAGCCCGCGTTGCCTGAGAAGGCATCGCGGGCTTTTTCGTTTTCGGGGGTTATGCGTTGGCCGGGATGACTTCGAGTACGCGTATTTGCTCGGGTGTCGGGTAATGCCAGCGCACATCCAGATCCCAGAACTGCGCGCCGTACTCGCGTTCCGGCGCCGGGGTTTGATACGCCGGACGCGGGTCCTGAGCCAGGCACTGTTCGATCAGCTCAACCAATGGCTCGTCGAGGCGCTGAGCGTGTGTATGCGCTTGTTTCAACGCCGAGTCCGTCCACTGCACGTCAATCAGCTGCGGCGCGGCGCTGGCGATGCTGTTGACGGCGTTAGGGATGATATCGGCATAGGGCACATACGGTTTGATGTCGAGCACCGGCGTGCCGTCGAGCAAATCGATGCCAGAGATGAACAGTCGATTGCCTTCGACCTTGTCCAGTTTCACCACCGATTGGCCGATGCCGTTCGGCCGGTGAGTGGCGCGAGTCGCGAACACGCCCATGGACTTGTTGCCGCCCAGTCGCGGTGGACGGACTTTCAGGCGAGGCTTGTCTTCCAGCGCTTGATGGAACAGAAACAGCAACCAGACGTGGCTGACCTGTTCCAGACCTTGCACGGCGTCACCCTGATCGAACGGCGCCACCAGTTCCAGCACGCCACGGGCGGCGGGCGCTAGTTGCGGTTGGCGGGGAATGGCGAATTTCTCCTTGAAGCAGGAGCGCACGAAGCCGATGGGGGAGACGCTGTAGGTCATGGTTTGCATTCGAAGCGGGGCGGGGTGGGCATGATAACCCGACAGGCCTGAAGTCTGGTGTTAGCAGGGCAGGCCTCTTCGCGAGCAGGCTCGCTCCCACAGGGGTTTTGTACATGACACAGATCCAATGTGGGAGCGAGCCTGCTAGCGAAGGCCGCACCGCCGATGTCAGAGGCTAAACCCACCATCCAGCGGAATGATATTCCCGGTCATATACGCGCCAGCGGTACTCGCCAGACTGATCGCCAACGCCGCCATTTCTTCTTCACGCCCCCAGCGCTTCATCGGGATCAGCGCCGTATCCTCAGCCAACGCCTGCTGATCATTGCCAATATGCTGGGTCATCTTGCTCGGAAAGCGCCCCGGCGCGATCACGTTGACGTTGATGTGCTGGCTCACCAGTTCCCGCGCGAGAATGCGCGACAATTGGTGTAGGGCCGCTTTACTCGGCCCGTAGGCATAGGCCTGTTCGCCAAACGAAGAAATTCCCGCCACCGAACCGATGTTGATGATCCGTGCCGGGTTCGCCGCCGAACCGGCTTTGCGCAACAGCGGCAGAAACTGCTGGATGCAGCTGAACACCGAGGTCACGTTGAGCTGCATGACCTTCTCCCAACCCTTCACCGGATAACTCTCCAGCGGCGCGCCCCAGGTGGTGCCGGCGTTGTTCACCAGAATATCCAGATGAGTGATCTGCTCGCCCAGGCGCGCAGCCAGCTCCTGTACGCCTTCTTCGGTCGCCAGGTTGGCGGCGATGCCATGACATTTGCCCAGGACGCTGAGTTCTTCGGCGGTTTGATGACACGCTTCCGCGTCACGCGAGCAGACATAGACACGCGCGCCAGCCTCGACAAAGGCTTTGGCGATCATTTTGCCGATACCACGGGTGCCGCCGGTCACCAGAGCGGTGCGGCCTTGCAGGGAAAAGTATGGGTGCATGGCGAGTCCTGAGTGCTAGGGATCCATACACCCTAGTCGTCAGCCGCAAAAAGCGGAGCCACTATTTTCGCAGGGAATGAACGGTCATGCGCTGCGGCGGCGACTATCGGTCGCCACCGCAAAGAGGATCAGGCTGGGCGAACGCGCAGCGTGAGTCCTTTGAGGAAATTGCGCAGCAACTGGTCGCCGCAAGGACGGTAGTTGGTGTGGCCAACCTTGCGGAACAGCGCGCTCAGCTCAGGCTTGGACACCGGGAACTCGGCCGCCTTGAGAATCGCGTGCATGTCGTCTTCTTTCAGTTCGAAGGCCACGCGCAGCTTTTTCAGGATGATGTTGTTGGTCACCGGCACTTCGATCGGCTGCGGCGGACGGCTTTCGTCCTTGCCACGCTTGAAGATCACCAGGCCATCGAGGAAGTGCGCGATGACTTCGTCCGGGCAGCGCACGAAACCTTCTTCGTCTTCTTCTTTCTTGTCGAGCCAGGTCAGCACGTCAGCGAGCGCGACGTCCATGCCGCCGAGCTTGATGATCTCGACAACCTTCTTGTCGCTGATGTCGAGCATGTAGCGCACGCTGCGCAATACGTCGTTATGAATCATGTCGGTAATCCTGATAAGCGTTGTGGGCAGCACGCAGGCGCGCTGCCGGAATGTGTGGCGGCAGTGGAAGCCTTAGAACTTCTCTTTGCCGGACAGGTAGCGCCATTGGCCGACCGGGACCTTGCCGATCGAGACGCCGCCGATGCGGATGCGGCGGATGCCGATGACCTTCAGGCCGACCGCTTCGCAGAACTGGGCGATGATCCCCGGCTGCGGATTTTTCATGGCAAAGCGCAGACGGTTTTCGTTCTGCCAGCTGGCCTTCACCGGCGGCAGCTCCTTGCCCTTGTGCGTGAGGCCGTGCTGCAAGCGATTGAGGCCGTGGGCGACCATGTCGCCTTCGACTTCGACAATGTATTCCTGCTCGATCTTCGCGGCGTCAGCGGTGAGCTTGCGCAGGATTTTCCAGTCCTGAGTGAACACCAACAGTCCGCTGGCTTTGGCTTGCAGGTCGGAACTGGCGGTCAGGCGCAGGAAGTGCCCGCGCAGAGGGCGCTTGCTGAAACGATGCTCTTCGCTGAGGGTTTCGGCGCTGAGCGACTGCATGGCGGTCTCGACGTCGATGCCGGCCGGCGCGTTGAGCAGGATGGTCACCGGCTCCGGCGCGGTGGCCTTGGCGTCCTTGTCGAGTTCGACTTTCTGCTCGCCGACCTTGAATTGCGGCTCGTCAATCACTTCGCCGTCCACGGTGACCCAGCCGCCCTCGATGAACAGCTCGGCCTCCCGGCGGGAGCAACCGACCAGTTCGATGAGGCGTTTGGAGAGGCGAATCGGGTCAGTCATGACAGGGCCGTAACAAAAAAGGGGTGGGCATTGTACCTGTGTGGCGCCGGTTAAGCCCGGTTCCATTTTCACGGTGTGGCTTTTTGTAGGAGTGGGCCTGCTCGCGATAGCCATCTGACATTCGACATTGATGTTGGCTGATCTGGCGCTATCGCGAGCAGGCTCACTCCTACATTTGTTTGTGGTGTGTCAGGCGTGGCTTGAGCGTTGCTGGTTCTGCCTCAAGCGCATATGCAGCAACGGATACGGTTGGCCCATGCCATCCACCTCAGAGCGTCCGATCACTTCAAACCCCTGCTTGAAGTAAAAGCCCAGCGCTTGCGGATTCTGTTCGTTGACGTCGAGTTCATCGGCATTCAGGTGCTGCATCGCGTAGTTGAGCAGTTTCTTGCCCAAGCCCTGCCCCCGATAATCCGGATCGATGAACAGCATTTCAATTTTTCCCGCCGCAACACCGGCAAACCCGGTAATGCGCTGATTGGCGTCCTTGGTGCAGATCAACATCACGGCATCCAGATAACGCGTCAGCACCAGATTGCGCAGCAATTCGATGTAGCTGTCCGGCAGAAAATCATGGGTGGCGCGAACCGAGGCCTCCCAGACTCGGGTCAGTTCCTGATAATCGCTGAGTTTCGGTGTGTGGATGACCGAATGGTGACGCATGCCCGTCTGCCTCTTGTCCGTTTCAAGGGAGTCCGTCCCCCGCTAAACGATAGCCGTAAAAAAGCCCCGCATCTCTTAAAAAGAGCGGGGCTTTCTGTATTAGTTGCGGTGTCTGCCTTCCCCCTCACCCCAACCTTCTCCCCCAAGGGGGCGAGGGGGAAGGGAGCTGATCTTCGTGCTGTTCAAACCTGAGTTCGACTCGAACGTTCAGGTCGGTGCAGCTCGTGAGAACACCTCAATCAGTCCCCTCTCCCTCTGGGAGAGGGCTAGGGTGAGGGGCTTTTGACGTTTATATCTGCTCAGCCCACAGGTCGTATTCGTCGGCGTCGGTGACTTTGCACCAGACCTTGTCGCCCGGCTTCAGGTTGCTGCCGTTGTCGATAAACACGTTGCCGTCGATTTCCGGTGCGTCGAAGAAGCAGCGGCCAACTGCGCCTTGCTCGTCGACTTCGTCCACCAGCACTTCGATTTCACGGCCGATGCGCAGTTGCAGGCGTGCCGAGCTGATCGCCTGCTGGTGCGCCATGAAGCGATCCCAGCGATCCTGCTTGACGTCGTCCGGTACGATTTCCAGATCCAGATCATTCGCCGGAGCGCCTTCAACCGGCGAGTACTGGAAGCAGCCGACGCGGTCGAGCTGCGCTTCGGTCAGCCAGTTCAGCAGGTACTGGAAATCTTCTTCGGTTTCGCCCGGGAAACCGACAATGAAGGTCGAACGGATGATCAGGTCCGGGCAGATTTCGCGCCAGTTCTTGATGCGCGCCAGGGTCTTGTCTTCGAACGCCGGGCGTTTCATCGACTTCAACACTTTCGGGCTGGCGTGCTGGAACGGGATGTCCAGATACGGCAGGATCTTGCCGGCGGCCATCAGCGGGATCAGCTCGTCAACGTGCGGGTACGGGTAAACGTAGTGCAGACGGACCCAGACGCCGAGGGTGCTGAGCGCTTCGCAGAGTTCGGTCATGCGGGTTTTCACCGGCGCGCCGTTCCAGAAACCGGTGCGGTATTTCACGTCAACGCCGTAAGCGCTGGTGTCCTGCGAAATGACCAGCAACTCTTTAACGCCGGATTTGACCAGACGCTGAGCTTCGTCGAGCACATCGCCAACCGGACGGCTGACCAGTTTGCCGCGCATCGACGGGATGATGCAGAACGAGCAGCTGTGGTTACAGCCTTCGGAAATCTTCAGGTAGGCGTAGTGACGCGGGGTCAGCTTGATGCCTTGCGGCGGCACCAGGTCGATCAGCGGGTTGTGATCCTTGCGCGGCGGCACCACTTGGTGCACGGCGTTGACCACTTGCTCGTACTGCTGCGGACCGGTCACGGCCAGCACGCTCGGGTGGACGTTGCGGATATTGCCTTCTTCCACGCCCATGCAACCGGTGACGATGACCTTGCCGTTTTCCTTGATCGCTTCGCCGATCACTTCCAAAGACTCAGCCTTGGCCGAGTCGATGAAACCGCAGGTGTTGACGACTACTACGTCGGCGTCCTGATAGGTGGACACCACGTCATAGCCTTCCATGCGCAGCTGGGTCAGGATGCGCTCGGAGTCGACCAGTGCTTTCGGGCAACCCAGAGATACAAAGCCAACCTTTGGATTGGCCGGCGCAGGAGTGGTGGACATGTCTAACCTCGGTATTTTGTGACATCGCTTTCTGGGTGCGAAAGCCGACGGATGGGCGCTTAGGGCGCGCCTCTGATCAAAAAGTGCGCAATTCTAGCGGCGAGCAACGCACTTGACCAGCTTTATGCAGGGAAATACGACGAGTGCTGCGCTATGCTTCGCGCCGTGGAGCTTTACCAATTTTTTACAGTCAACAAAACGTCTGTAACAACAGGTAAAACGGCGCATGCTGCACCACAAAGCATAGTGCTTCATTCAAAGAAGCCGGTTCTAAAATCAGGAGTGTTGGATGGGTCAGGCAAGTAGTCATGCGGCAGGCGCCGAGGGTTCGGCCTCCAAGCCGCTGAGCATGCTGGTCGCGGCAGTCGGGGTCGTTTACGGCGACATCGGCACGAGCCCGTTGTACACCCTCAAAGAAGTGTTTTCCGGCGGTTACGGCGTACCGGTCAACCACGACGGCGTGCTGGGCATTCTGTCGTTGATCTTCTGGTCGCTGATCTGGGTGGTGTCGATCAAATACATGATGTTCGTGCTGCGCGCCGACAACCAGGGCGAGGGTGGCATCATGGCGCTCACCGCGCTGGCGCGGCGGGCGGCAGGGCATCGCAAGAAGCTGCGTTCGTTGCTGGTGGTTTGCGGGCTGATCGGCGCGGCGCTGTTTTACGGCGACAGCATGATCACCCCGGCGATTTCCGTGCTGTCGGCGATTGAGGGTCTGGGGCTGGCATTCGATGGCATCGACCATTGGGTGGTGCCGCTGTCGCTGGTGGTGCTGGTCGGTTTGTTCCTGATCCAGCGTCACGGTACGGCGCGGATCGGCATTCTGTTCGGGCCGATCATGGTCACCTGGTTCCTCGTCCTCGGCGCCCTCGGTGTGTATGGCATCAGCCATACACCGGAAGTGCTGCATGCGCTGAACCCGGTCTGGGCCGTGCGTTTCTTCATGGTGCACACCGGCATGGGCGTGGCGATTCTCGGCGCGGTGGTGCTGGCGCTGACCGGTGCTGAAGCGCTGTACGCCGACATGGGCCACTTCGGCCGCAAGCCGATTGCCCGGGCGTGGTTCATCCTGGTGTTACCGGCGCTGGTACTGAACTATTTCGGTCAGGGTGCATTGCTGCTGGAAAATCCTGAGGCGGCGCGTAACCCGTTCTATCTGCTGGCACCGAGCTGGGCGCTGATTCCGCTGGTCGGCCTGTCGACGCTGGCCACGGTGATTGCCTCGCAAGCGGTGATTTCCGGTGCGTTCTCCTTGACCCGTCAGGCGATCCAGCTCGGCTACATCCCGCGCATGTACATTCAGCACACCTCCAGCGATGAACAGGGCCAGATCTACATCGGCGCGGTGAACTGGGCGCTGATGGTGGGCGTGGTCCTGTTGGTGCTGGGCTTCGAGTCCTCCGGCGCACTGGCCTCGGCCTACGGCGTGGCGGTGACTGGCACCATGCTGATGACCACCATTCTGGTGTCGGCGGTGATGCTGCTGCTGTGGAAATGGCCACCGATCCTCGCGGTACCGGTATTGATCGGCTTCCTGCTGGTGGACGGCCTGTACTTCGCCGCCAACGTGCCGAAAATCGTGCAGGGCGGTGCGTTCCCAGTGATCGCCGGTATCGCCCTGTTCGTGCTGATGACCACCTGGAAGCGCGGCAAGCAATTGCTGGTCGAACGCCTCGACGAAGGCGCGCTGCCGCTGCCGATCTTCATCAGCAGCATCCGCGTGCAACCGCCGCATCGGGTACAGGGCACCGCGGTGTTCCTCACTGCGCGTTCCGACGCCGTGCCGCATGCGCTGTTGCACAACTTGCTGCACAACCAGGTACTGCATGAGCAAGTGGTTCTGCTGACGGTGGTCTACGAAGACATCCCGCGCGTACCGCCATCACGGCGTTTCGAGGTCGAGGCTCATGGTGAAGGCTTCTTCCGGGTGATCCTGCACTTCGGATTCACCGACGAACCGGACGTGCCGCAAGCGCTGAAGCTGTGTCATCTGGATGATCTGGACTTCAGCCCGATGCGCACGACTTACTTCCTCAGCCGGGAAACGGTGATTGCCTCGAAGCTTGAAGGTATGGCGCGTTGGCGAGAGGCGTTGTTTGCTTTCATGTTGAAGAATGCCAACGGCAATTTGCGCTTCTTCAATCTGCCGCTGAACCGGGTGATTGAGCTGGGGACGCAGGTGGAGATGTAAGCTTCGCCTCAACTGAAAAGCCCTCGTCAGCCTTGTGGCGGGCGGGGGCTTTTTTGTGGGCGGCAACTTCAGATCAAAAGATCGCAGCCTTCGGCAGCTCCTACAGGTTTCGCATTCCACGTAGGAGCTGCCGAAGGCTGCGATCTTTTGATCTTCAAACCTCTACAAGCCTTCAGGCATCTCTGCTTCAGACTCGGTCTTCGTACGCGCAGGTCGTGGGATCAGCGCTTGGATCACGTCATCAATCAAGGCTTTGCCCATCACCGTCAGGTAATGCGCGGCCCAGGCGTGGCGATCGGTGTCTCTGATAAAGGCCGCATCCTCGGCGAAGGATTTGGCGAGGGATAGCAGGTCGGAGGATTGGGACAAGGCATCGATGATCGGGATGCCGGAGCGGACGTTGAAGACCGCTTGATCCGCGTTGTAGAGGAAAGGGGTGAAGCCGATGGTTTTAACGTTTGCGAGTCCGTGCAGATCAGTTTCGGTCATCGTGTTACTCCTTGGTTCGAAGTGCCGCGACTTTCGTTACCACGCGAAAGGGAGGCAACTGTACGCAGGGTGGTAAACCGGGAACCAAGGAAACCGGCACGCCCGAAAGCGTCCCACGCACAGCCGCCATATCTTGAGGAGCGCGCTGTTGCGATGGTTTCTCCGGGTTACCACACCCGATCGCTGAATGGGTCAGCGACGTCCGGAGAGTACCCCGTCGAAAAACAGCGCAATAGAGCGGCAAAGCGCCCGAACACGAGTTTCGGAGTTTGCCTACAAGGTCTGTGGGCGTCATCTGATATTGCGAGACTAGAAGTAAACGATACTAAACGTCTGACACGAACTAGGGTGTGCAAATGAGCGAGGAGTGTATGACGGCGTCATCGGAACAAGAAAAGCAGGATGATCTCGAGAATCTTCGAATTGAAGCCGAAGCGATGGAACGACTGATCAACCTCGATCCGGTTCAAGTGATCAGCCATGACGATATGCGGGCAAGATACGCTTGCCGGGGCTAACGATTACTTGAGTCCAGCGCAATTCCCCTGTGGGAGCGAGCCTGCTCGCGAAGACGTAGTGTCAGTCGACGAATCTGTAAACTGACCCACCGCTTCGCGAGCAGGCTCGCTCCCACAGGGGATTTTGCTGGCGGCTGGAATGTAAAAAGCCCCCGCAACCGTGAAGTTGCGGGGGCTTTTTGTGGGGGGCTCAGATCACTCTTCGGCGACCGAGTCCTTGCTCTGACGTTTCTCGATCAAGTCCACCAAACGCTTGGCCAGCGCCGGGTAGTTCTCGTCGAAGTGGTGGCCGCCAGGGAGTTTCACTGCTTCACCGACTGCAGTCTTGTCAGTGCAGCCACTTTCATCCGTCTCTTCTTCGCCGTAGATGCAAATCACCTTGGCCGGAGGCAGTTTGGCCATTTCCGGCCCGGTAGCGGCTTCTTTGCCGGCGTTGCCCAGCCAGCCTTCGACTTCGATTTCGAAGCTGCCGGTGCGGGCGAAGGCCAGCAGGATGATGGCGTCGATGCGTTGCTGCTCGGTGTCCGGCAGGCGGTTGTAGATCGCCGGCAACACGTCAGCACCGAACGAGTAACCGGTGAGGATAAAGCGCTTGGTGCCCCATTTCTGCCGGTAGTGCTGCATCAGTTCGGTCAGGTCCAGTGCGCTTTGCTCCGGGCTCTTGTGCTGCCAGTAGTAGCGCAGGGTGTCGATGCCGACGACCGGATAGCCGATCTTGGCCATTTCACCGGCCACGTCGCGGTCGAGGTCGCGCCAGCCACCGTCACCGGAGAGGAACAGGGTGACGGTGTCTTTCGCCTGGCCGGCCGGCACTTCAACCACCGGAATCGCCAGACCGCCGTTGGCCTTGTCGCCGCCGACGAGGATTTTGCGCAGTTCGTTGTTGAGCACTTGCGGCAGGTTGATGTCGTAGTCGCTGATGCTGGTTTCGGCGTTCGGTTGATCGCGTACGAAACCTGCGCTGGCGTCATCCGGGTTGTCGTTCCACGCCACCAGCCAGTGGCCGTGGCCGGCGGATTTTGGCAGCAGGTGCGTGCAACCACCTTTTTCCAGAGCGAGGTCGACGGAGATGGCCTGGGCCTTGTCGTCTTTCTGCTCCGACAACCAGCGCCAGGCCAGCACAGCGCCTGGGCCGATGCCGCTGACCAAGGTGGCCGGGCCATTCAGTTCACGCAGACCCGATTGCAGGGCGCGGCTTTGCAGCAGGCAGTCCTTGGGCAGAATCACCTGGACGATTTGCGCCGAAGCGCTACGGCTCAGGGTGGTCAGTTGCTTTTCATTGAGCTTCTGATCGTCATTGACGGCGATCAGCACCTGCGCCTTGGCCTTGGTGCCGGGGATGACGCGGGTCATCGCCGCGCCATCGGCCGGGTTGAGCTGTTCGACGGTGGGTTCCGGTGCCGGGCGTTTCAGGTACCAGTAACCGCCGCCGGCAATCACGGCCAGCACGATCAGTGCGGCCAGGATGTACTTCAGGGAGCGTTGAATCATCAGCGTTTCACCAATCCAGTCAAGCCGCCCGCGATCAGGGCAGCAGTGTCGGCCAGCGCCACCAGCGGATCGAGTCCGGCGGGCACGGCCATATAACGGGGTTCCCAGTCAGGCTGGAATTTGTCTTTGAAGCGGCGCAAGCCTTGGAAGTTGTACAGCTGCTCACCACGGCGGAAAACCATCGAGCCCAGACGCTGGGTCAGCGGTGCACCGCGCCGGGGTTGCAACCCCGACAACGGCACCATGCCCAGGCTGAAGCGCGCGTATCCGTGACTCTTATAGTGTTGAATCAGGCCGACCATCATGAATTCCATGGTCAGCTTGGGGGCGTCCGGGTGCGCGCGCATCAGGTCGAGGCTGGCCAAGTCGTGGCTGTAAGTCTCGAGCAGGTTGGCGAACGCCACCGGGCGGCCTTCGAAGCGAATCACCGCAATACGGAAATGCTTCAGGTACTCGTCGCTGAAACGACCGAGCGAGAAACCTTTCTCGCGCACGTTCTTGCCGGTCAGCCACGCATCGGAAATCACTCTCAGCTCATCCATCGGCGCCTGGCCCGGCTCATGGATCTCCAGCGACAGGCCGTCGCGGGAGCCACGGTTCCAGGTATAACGCAGGTCCTTCATCTCTTTGCCCTTGGCTTCCAGGTCAAAGCGCTGCAGATCGACCCGGGCTTCTTCGCCAAGCTTGATCGCAGTCAGGCCGATGTCCATGTAGTACGGCAGGTTCTCCGCGCGCACCTGGTAGAAAACCGGGCGGGCGTGGTGGATATCGCAGAGGTCACGGAACTGCCAGATCATCTCGGCGCGTTGCTGGCCGGGGCCGATCGGGTCGTACAGTGCCACCAGGCTGCGACCACGGCGCGCGTACATCAGAAAGGCTTCGTCGTTCGGGTGAAACAGCAACGCCTTGTCACCGGTCAGTGCGAGGCCGCCGTCGGGTTGCGACGAGGCCATCAGAATCTTCACCGCGCGATCGAGCTCGTCAGGCGTCGGCAAGTGAATGACCGGGCGCGCGGTGCGCAGCAGCCAGGTCAGCGCGATCACCAGCAACAACACCGCAGCGCCGAGCAGCGAGCGCAGGCCACGCGGCGCGTCAGCATCGAGGGTGAACTGCCACCAGAGTTGATGGCTATAAGGAACGTCCTGATAGGCGAACAGCAGCAGCCACGTCGAAGCGCCCAGCACACAGAGGCTGGCCACCAGATACAGCGGCGAGAAGGGCAGTTCGGTCAGACGGCTCGGGCGATAGAACGAGCGACGGAACACACCGAGCAGCGCAGCCGTCAGTGTCATCAGCGTTGCTTCTTCCCAGTCGAAGCCTTTAAGCAGCGAGAGCAGGGCGCCGACCAGCAACAGAATGGTGGTCAGCATCCACGCCGCCGACAGGCGCCGACGCAGGCCCTGAGCGAGCATCAGGCAGAGCACGCCGATCAGGCTGGCGCCAAAGTGCGAAGCGTCGACCAGACGATGCGGGATCAGAAAACCGATGTGTTCCAGACGTGTGTCGATCTCTGGAGTGGCGCCGGAAAACAGCAGGACAACACCCGAGAGGAAAACCAATACCGCCAGAATCGGCGCCGCCAGACCGGATGCGGCACGCATGGTCTGGGTCTGGAACAGGCGTTGGCCTTCGTTGATCAGCAGCAATACACAGGCCACCAACAGCGGCAACACCACGTAGATCAGGCGATACAGCAGTAGGGCGGCGGCCAGTGGCGCGGCACCGAGCTTGTCGGCGAAAGCGGCCAGCAGGATCGCTTCGAACACACCCACGCCGCCGGGCACATGGCTGAGAACGCCAGCGGCCAAGGCCAACAGGTACACGAGCAGGAACGCACCAAACGGCGGCGCTTCCGGCAGCAACAGATAAAGCACGGTCGCGGCAGCAGCAACGTCGAGGGCGGTGATGATCAGTTGCAGAAAGGTCAGGCGCCGACCGGGCAGGCGCAGGGTGCGGCGACCGGCCCTGACCAGCAGGTTGTCCGGATAAGGCTGATCCGGCAGGCGGCGGCGATAGATGCCGATGGCCAGGATCGCGCCGAGCAGCAGAACAGTGACGGCAACGGTGCCGAGCAAGCCTTCGGACAGGCCCAGTGCCTGAGAGGCGGCGGGCAGGTCACTCAGGGTTGCCAGCGCGGCGAGCGGCGGCAAAGCGCAGCCCAGCGACAGGCTGGCGAACAGGGTCATGTGCGCGACTTCTGACGCCCCCAGCCCCAGTCGTGCATATAAACGGTAGCGCACCGAACCGCCGGACAGCAGCGACAGGCCGATGGCGTTGCCGATCGCAAATGCGGTGAAACCGCCGAGGGCCAGCGTACGCGGAGGCAATGTCACGCCGGCATAGCGACTCGCCGACCATTCATAGCCCAGCAGAATAATGAAGCCGACGACAGTAGCGCCGAACGCGCCGAGCATGGCGGGTTTCGGAACGTCGAGAATCGAGTCATGCAACGCATCGAGATCGAGTTCGGCGAGCAGATGACGACAGGCAATCAGCGCAATGGCGAACAACAGCAAAGTGACCGCCAGACCAATCGGTTGTCGGTATTTGCTCAACCGATCAAGCAAGCGCAGACGCTCAGGCTTGATCGGATGTTCCGCTGTGACGGTGTCTTGTGGATCAGACGAGTTGGCGCGCATCAATCACCTCTTGGATTGTGCGCGACAGGATGGGGGTATCCAGCCAAGTTACCAATCCCTGTAGAAAAAAATAATCACAAAATACTACGCCTCTCACCGGGTATCGGCGAGGGCAGTCATGGATTGCAGACGTCATGCCTGCGACTCAAAGCATAGTCGCAACTTGGCGCGTCTGACGATCCTGGACGATTCACTGCACGATGACAGATCATTGTTGCGAAAGGACTTTTTCGACAGATACAAAAAAGGCCACTCTTTCGAGTAGCCTTTTTTGATGTTTGGTTGCGGGAGCCGGATTTGAACCGACGACCTTCGGGTTATGAGCCCGACGAGCTACCAGACTGCTCCATCCCGCGTCTGTGTGGCGGCATTCTACAGAGGAACGACAGGGTGTCAACCGCTAATCCCATAAAGGGTCAAATAAGTGTGCAATAGCGTCAAACGGTCGCAGTTGGAGCGTTAAGCATCGGAAATGCAACGAATTCCTGTTTGGCGATTACTTCTCTATAAGTAGAAGAAAACCACAAAACAGACGCGCACAAAAAAGGCCACTCTTTCGAGTAGCCTTTTTTGATGTTTGGTTGCGGGAGCCGGATTTGAACCGACGACCTTCGGGTTATGAGCCCGACGAGCTACCAGACTGCTCCATCCCGCGTCTGTGTGTCGGCATTCTACAGAGGAACGCGGGGGTGTCAACCCGCAATCTGGATAAAATCTGTTGAGGTTCAATCGGTTAGCGTTTTTTCTCGGGTGTTTTTCGCGCTGCAGGTCAGGCGGGGCAAGGCTTTCAGCTCTATTGGAGGGCGTTGTTCGATTGATAAAATAAATTCAAAGCTGTTTTCCTACACGCGTAAAAGAACATTCATACCACTGGTGCTATATACAGGTGTCGGTGAGATACTGCCGATCCGGCTCGCCACGTTTCCTTTTCTGACATGACTCAGCGAAAAATCATCCACATCGACTGCGATTGTTTCTACGCCGCCATCGAGATGCGCGATGACCCGCGTCTGGCCGGCAAGCCGTTGGCGGTGGGTGGTTCGGCGGATCGGCGTGGGGTGATCGCCACCTGCAACTATGAGGCGCGGGCGTATGGAGTGCGTTCGGCGATGGCTTCGGGGCATGCCTTGAAACTGTGCCCGGACCTGACCATCGTCAAGCCGCGCATGGACGCCTATCGCGAAGCCTCGAAAGAAATTCACACGATCTTTGCCGACTACACCGACCTGATCGAGCCGTTGTCACTGGATGAGGCTTATCTGGATGTGTCGGACAGCGCGCATTTCGGCGGCAGCGCCACGCGTATCGCCCAGGACATTCGTCGCCGGGTCTCCAATCAATTGCACATCACCGTTTCCGCTGGCGTAGCGCCGAACAAGTTTCTGGCGAAAATTGCCAGTGACTGGAAAAAGCCCAACGGTTTGTTCGTGATTACCCCGGATCAGGTCGAGGACTTCGTCAGCGGTTTGCCGGTGAGCAAATTGCACGGCGTCGGCAAAGTCACCGCCGACAAGCTGGGCAAGCACGGCATCGTCGACTGCTCGCAATTGCGCGAGTGGGACAAACTGGCGCTGGTACGCGAATTCGGCAGTTTCGGTGAACGACTGTGGAGTCTGGCGCGTGGGATTGATGAGCGCTTGGTGCACAACGACAGTCGGCGTCAGTCGATCAGCGTGGAAAATACCTACGACGTTGATCTGCCGGATTTGCGCAGTTGCCTGGATAAGTTGCCGGAGTTGCTCGACACCCTGAAAACCCGCATGGCGCGGATCGACAGCAGTTACCGACCGGGCAAACCGTTCGTCAAAGTGAAGTTCCATGACTTTACCCAGACGACGCTGGAGCAGGCCGGGGCAGGGCGGGATCTGGGCAGTTATCAGTTGATGTTGACGCAGGCGTTCAATCGCGGCGGGAAACCGGTGCGGTTGTTGGGGGTTGGGGTGCGGCTGGAGGATTTGCGCGGAGGGTTTGAGCAGATGGAGTTGTTCGAACGATAGATTTTTGCGGAATGTAAGGGCCTCATCGCGAGCAGGCTCACTCCTACATTGAAATGCGTTCCAATGTAGGAGCTGCCGCAGGCTGCGATCTTTTAATAGGCCTTAATTCGGTCCCGGATCCGCCACCAGACGCCCCGCATCCTTGGTCAGCGACTTGAGAAACTCAGTCTGCAACTCAGGATCGTTACGCGTCAGTTCGATCAGGCTTTGTTCCAGTTCGCTGGCTTCTTCTTCCAGACCCAGTTCCGACAGACGTTTGACCCGGTGTACCCACTGACTCACTTCGTCGTCTTCCAGATCGTCATAAATCAGCCCGTGCGCTTCCAGCAGTTTGCCGCGCAGGTGACTGCTGATCATCAGCGTCGAGTCCGAGTGCACGTCATCCTTGGCGTCTTCGACGCTGATCTGCAGTTTGCCGACATGATTGAGGTTATTTTCGGCAAATGGGCTGTCGAGCAGGTTCAGGCGCAGAACGCCGTTGCGATCGGTGGTCATGTCGAAGGTCTGCTTGCCGGCCTTGACCTGCACCGGACGCTCGCTCCACGGCAGGCTCGAGTACTCCGTGCGCTTGTCGCGCTGGACTTCATCGATGCCGGCCAGATTCTGCTGCGCACGACCGTTGGATTGCACGTTCATGAACGGGTTGAGCCCGGCGAAACCGTAGCTGAGCCAGTCCTTGGTCACGCTGTCCGGCAGACTGCCGAGCGCAAACACGTTGACCACATTCGCGCCGACACCACCGACCACGGCCACCACGCCCAGCGGAATCTCGTAGACCTCCCGCCAAGGCTGGTACGGCGTGTAGCGATCGTAATGACGGGTGACCTCGAACTCGGTGACTTCAAAAGTCTTCTGTTCGTTGATCTTCACGCGACGCTGCGGCAGCTCAAGCGCCTTAGGCTCACCGACATCAATCTGCAGGCTATGGTCGAGCAACTTTCGCTCGACCCGCTCTTCGTGCTCGCTGCGTTGTGACATGTGATTGGCACAGCCGCTGACCAGCAGGGCACCGCACAGGGCGGTGCCTCCGAGGCCTAAGGTGTTTCGCTTGAACATGACGTCTCTATCTGGTTTCAGCGGCGGATACGGGCCTGCAGGAAGGACAATACGTCGGCCACCGGCAGTGCTTGCGCTTCGCCTTCGGTCCGGCTCTTGTATTCCAGGTTGCCTTCGGCGAGGCCGCGGTCGCTGACCACGATCCGGTGTGGAATGCCGATCAGCTCCATGTCCGCGAACTTGATGCCCGGGCTGGTTTTCTTGTCGCGATCGTCCAGCAGCACTTCGAAGCCGGCCGCCGTCAGTTCGGCGTACAGCTTGTCGGTGGCTTCGCGCACCTGCTCGGTTTCATAACGCAGCGGTACCAGGGCGATCTGGAATGGCGCGAGGGTGTCGCTCCAGATGATGCCGTTGGCGTCGTTGTTCTGCTCGATGGCGGCAGCCACCACGCGGGAAACGCCGATGCCATAGCAACCCATTTCCAGGGTCACTGGCTTGCCGTTCTCGCCCAGCACTTCGCACTTCATCGCCTTGCTGTACTTGTTGCCCAGCTGGAAGATGTGCCCGACTTCGATGCCGCGTTTGATTTCCAGCGTGCCCTTGCCGTCCGGGCTTGGGTCGCCGGCAACAACGTTGCGCAGATCAGCTACGGTCGGAACTGGCAAATCACGCTCCCAGTTCACGCCGAAGTAATGCTTGTCATCGATGTTCGCGCCGATGCCGAAGTCGCTCATCAGCTCGACCGAACGGTCGATGATGATTGGCAGTGGCAGGTTCAGCGGGCCGAGCGAACCGGCGCCGGCGCCAATGGCGTCACGCAGTTCGGCATCGGTGGCCATGACCAGTGGGTTGGCCACGCCTGGTTGCTGGGCAGCCTTGATTTCGTTGAGTTCGTGGTCGCCACGGATGACCAGTGCGATCAGTTTGCCTTCTTCTTCGGCGCGCACGATCAGGGTCTTGATGGTCTTTTCAATCGGCAGATTGAATTTTTCCACCAGCGCCGCGATGGTTTTGGTGTCTGGCGTATCGACCAGGCGCAGCTCTTCGGTCGCAGCAGCGCGCGAAGTCTCGCGAGGCACCGCTTCGGCCTTCTCGATGTTCGCCGCGTAGTCGGAACCGTTGCTGAAGACGATGTCGTCTTCGCCTGACTCGGCCAGTACGTGGAATTCGTGCGAACCGGCACCACCGATCGAACCGTTGTCGGCTTCAACCGGACGGAATTTCAGGCCCAGACGCGTGAATACGTTGCAGTAGGCTTCATGCATGCGGTCATAAGTGATCTGCAGCGACGCCTGATCCGCGTGGAAGGAGTAAGCGTCCTTCATGATGAATTCGCGGCCGCGCATCAAACCGAAGCGTGGACGGATTTCGTCACGGAACTTGGTCTGGATCTGGTACAGGTTGATTGGCAGCTGTTTGTAGCTGCTCAACTCGTTGCGCATCAGATCGGTGATCACTTCTTCGTGGGTCGGGCCCGCGCAGAAGTCGCGACCGTGGCGGTCTTTGATGCGCAGCAGCTCAGGGCCGTATTCTTCCCAGCGCCCCGATTCCTGCCACAGCTCGGCCGGTTGGGTGCTCGGCATCAACACTTCCAGAGAGCCGGCGGCGTTCATCTCTTCGCGAACGATGGCTTCAACCTTGCGCATAACCCGCAGGCCCATGGGCAGCCAGGTGTACAGGCCCGAGGCGAGTTTGCGGATCATGCCGGCGCGCAGCATCAGTTGGTGGCTGATGACGACCGCATCGGAAGGCGTTTCTTTCTGTGTGGCGAGCAAAAATTGACTGGTGCGCATGGTTGGCCGTTGTCGGTTGCTATGACTGGAAATGACGGAGCAGTGTACCGGCGAGTTTTGCTGACGTACAGGCGTGCGGCCGGTGGAGAGGTTCAACGGCGGGATTCCTCCCGCCGTTGAGGAAACGTCTTACGATTCTTCCGCCACCGGCGTCGGTACCGGCTCCGGCGTTGGTGTCGGGCCTGCGCGGCGGCTTTCCTGGAACCAGTGCAGGGCGATCAGCACCAGGGTCGGCACGCCAAGCAGGGCGGTGATGAGGAAGAAGCTGTGATACCCGAACTTCTCGACCATCACCCCGGAATAGCCGCCCATCAGACGTGGCAGCAGCAGCATGATCGAACTGAGCAGGGCGTATTGCGTCGCCGAGAACTTCAGGTTGGTCAGGCTCGACAAATAGGCAACGAACGCCGATGTGGCGAGGCCCGAGCTGAAGTTGTCGAGGGAAATGGTCACCACCAGCATCTGCAGGTTCGGGCCCATGTCGGCCAGCATCACGAACAGCAGGTTGGTCGCCGCCGAGGCTACGCCGCCGATGAACAGAATCGGCAGAATGCCGAAACGCACGATCAGCAGACCGCCCATGCCTGCACCGACGAGGGTCATGATCAGGCCGAAGATCTTGCTCACGCTGGCGATCTGATCCTTGGTGAAACCCTGGTCGATATAGAACACGTTGGCCATGACGCCCATCACCGTGTCCGACATTCGATAGGTGGCGATCAGGCCGAGCAGCAACAGCGCCTGCCAGCGGTAACGCAGGATGAAGTCGTTGACTGGCGTCAGTACCGGCGCCAAGCCGCGGCGGCCCATGGTCGACAGGCACAGACCGGTCAGCAGCGTATAGAGAATGGCGCGCAGGAAGGCGCGGTCTTCGAGCAGCAGGTCAAGCGGGCTCATGCCGCCGAACAGCACGCTGGCGAAGTCGGTGTTGTAGAGCTGGGTGAACATCGCCGGTACGGACACCAGCAGGACGATCAGCACGAACACCGACATCAATTGATGCATGAAGGTGTAGCGCCCGGCCTGCAGTTGGGTGCGCAACGGCACGGGTGGCTCGCGCATGAACAGCGTGGTCAGCAGTGCGGGCACCATCAGTGCGCCGAACAACACGTAAGTGCCGGTCCAGGCCGAGTGTTTATAGTTGAAGCCGGTAGAGCCGAAGCCTTCAGCGAAAAACAGTGCGCCGGCAGTGGCGAGCAGGGCTGCGACGCGATAACCGGACATGTAGCTGGCGGCGAGGGCAGCCTGACGGTTGTCCTCGGCGATTTCCAGGCGATAGGCGTCAACCGCAATGTCCTGGGTGGCAGAGGCGAAAGCGACGACAACGGCAATGGCGATCAGCCAGGACAGATGTTTCTGCGGATCGCAGAAACCCATGCCGATCAGGCCGAGGATCACCAGCACCTGTGAGAGCACCAGCCATGAACGGCGACGGCCAAGCTTGCCGAGCAACGGCAGGCGCCATTGGTCGAGTAACGGTGACCAGACCCATTTGAACGCATAGGCCAGACCGATCAGGCTGGCGTAACCGATGGTTTCACGGGCGACGCCCGCTTCACGCAGCCAGACTGAAAGCGTCGAAAACACCAGCATGTACGGCAGGCCGGCGGCGAAACCGAGCAACAACAGCACGAGCGTCGAAGGACTGGCATAGGCGGCGAGCGCGGCGCGCCAGGTTTTACGGGGCATGGGCTGAAGTCTGCCTCAAGATTGCGAAAACAAAGCGCGCACTCTAACCGCTGTGCTCTACCGGACGCCAGCCATGACGCTGAATATCCACACGATTATTCCGGACGGTGATGCCTTCCGTGCGCAATCGCGCCCGTTGTTCATCGCCTGAGGGTGTGCCCAGCGGCAGGCTGATCCGACCGCCGGCGCCCAATACGCGGTGCCAGGGCAGTTTGGTGTCGCCAGGCAACTGGCTTAAGGTGCGGCCGACCCAGCGCGCGGCGCGCCCCAATCCGGCGAGTTCGGCTAACTGGCCATAGCTGACGACTTTACCTTCGGGCACTTGCGCGAGGGTCGAGTAGAGCGCCGTGCGTCGGATTTGCGCTTCGCTGTCAGCTTCGTGGGTCGGGTCTGTCACGGGCGTGGTTCCTGAACTTCGGCGTGATGTTGGTTCAAGGGTAATCCGTCGCCGCGCTGTTGAGAAATGAACTCAATAGAAATAGTCCGGTCAGTCCTTGTCAGGGTCTTATTCCTACGGATAATGCCGACCTTTTTTCGCAAACCTGAGCCCTCGATTAGCTTATGTTGTCCAGAACCTTGCTGTGCCTTGCTGTTTTCAGTGCGTCTACGCCCCTGCTTGCCGACACCGTCTGGTTGAAGAACGGTGACAAGTTGAGCGGCACAATCACCGTGTTCGATGGCGGTAAGCTGTTGATCCAGACCAAGTATGCCGGTGCCGTCACGATTGACTGGAAAGAGGTCAAGACTCTGAACAGTGATCAGCATTTGCTGGTCAAGCAGGACGCTTACACCGCAGAGGTGTCGAAATCGCTGACCGCCGCTGAAGATGGCAAGGTCACCCTGGCCAATGGCGAGGCACCGAGAACGGTCGAGCTGGCGAGCATTCAGCAGATTCTCAAGCCTAAACCGGTGGTCGAGGATCTGGTCTGGAAGGGTAATGTCGATATGGCGCTCGATTATCAGCGCGCTGAAAAGGACACCGACGACTACGACGTTGGCTTCAAGACGTCTGCTCGTCACGGCCGCTGGCGTCACACCGCCGAAGGCGAATACAACCGCGAAGTGCAGGACGACGAGGTCACCACCAACAACTGGCGCGCCGAATACTCCCTCGACCGTTTCCTGACGGACAAATGGTTCTGGCAGGGGCGTTTGAATTACAAGCGTGATTACGTCGAAGAGTTGTCCCGTCAGCGCGTGGTCGGTACCGGTCCGGGTTATCAGTTCTGGGATGACGAGCTGGGTGCGTTCTCGCTGGGCTCGCTGCTCAACCGTACCGATTACGAGTACAGCGATGGCGGCAAGGACAACTTCTACTCGGTCGCAATGAAGTGGGACTACAACCGTTACCTGATCGGCAAAAAGGTCGAGTTCTTCACTAACGGTGAAATCGGCAAGCCGTTGTCCGGCGTGGCTGACTATGCGCTGGATGCCGAGATGGGCTTGCGCTACAAGGTCACGGACTGGGCGTCGCTGAACCTCAAGGCTGAGCGCGATATCATCAGCGGCACCAACGATGCTGACTTGAGCAAAACCCGTTACACCGCAGGGTTTGGCGTGGCCTGGTAAGACATAAGCAAAGGATCGCAGCCTGCGGCAGCTCTTACAGGGATTAATGTAGGAGCTGCCGCAGGCTGCGATCTTTTTTTGCGCCTGAAAAACAGACGCCCACAAAAAAGCCCCGCTTTTAAGGGCGGGGCTCTTTTCTAAAGAAGCTACAAGTTAGATAACTTGTACTTCTTCAGCTTGCATGCCTTTCTGACCGCGGGTAGCGATGAAAGAAACCTGTTGGCCTTCTTTCAGGCTTTTGAAGCCGTCGGATTGGATAGCTTTGAAGTGAACGAACAGGTCGTCACCGGATGGGGGAG